>JBLHNW010000128.1:0-8917 GCA_047622205.1 Paraglaciecola sp. | reverse complement strand
GCGTTTAGTAAGGGTTTTTAAGCGCAATATTTAGCGACTTTTTTGTCGTTATATTTAGACTAAACCCATGTTAGTTTTATTATGGCTAAAATATCAACGAATACGCTTTATATCCGCACCCAAGTCATTAAATTTTTGCTCGATATGTTCATATCCACGATCCAGGTGGTAGATCCTGTCTACAACCGTTTGCCCTTCAGCGACCAAACCAGCAATGACCAAACTAGCAGAAGCCCGCAAATCAGTAGCCATTACTTGTGCCCCTTTAAGTTTGGATAGACCTTCACAACGAGCGTGATTAGCCTCCAACTCAATTATTGCACCCATTCGTTGTAATTCTGGAACGTGCATAAAACGATTTTCAAAAATATTCTCTGTGACCTCACTTGCACCTTCAGCGACGCAATTAAGTGCCACAAATTGAGCCTGCATATCAGTGGGAAAACCGGGATAAGGCGCCGTTTGAATATCAACACTTTTGAGTATACCCTGGCTCATATCCAACTCAATCCAATCCTCTCCTGTAGTGATTAGTGCACCCGCTTGACGTAGTTTATCAAGTACATCGCCGAGGGTGTGAGGAGCGGCTTTTTGGCAGCGAATTTTACCGCAAGTAACTGCTGCTGCAACTAGAAATGTGCCAGTTTCGATGCGGTCAGGAAGAACCTGATAGCTGCACCCACTGAGGCTTTTCACGCCTTGAATACGAACTGTGTCACTACCCGCATTTGAAACCTTTGCGCCCATCGCATTCAAACAGTTTGCGAGGTCGACAATTTCCGGTTCACAAGCAGCGTTCGCGAGAACCGTTTCCCCTTCGGCCAAACACGCCGCCATCATTAAATTTTCGGTGGCACCAACGCTGACTACATCCATAACGATGTTTGCACCCTTTAGTCTTCCGTCTACTTTAGCTCGAATATAACCAGCCTCAACGTCTATCTGGGCCCCCATCGCACGCAATCCCATTAGATGCAGATTAACTGGCCGTGCACCTATCGCACAACCGCCAGGAAGGGAAACATTTGCTTCACCATATTTTGCCAACAATGGACCTAATACCAATATAGAAGCGCGCATCGTCTTCACTAAGTCATAAGAGGCGTTGTAGTTGTTGATAGAACTGGGATCGATAATCACTACCTGAGCGCATTGGCGTCCGGTTTTTGCTCCCAGCTCAGCTAACAGTGCCAAACTAGTACTGATGTCACGAAGTTCCGGTACATTATCAAAACGACATTCAGAGTCGGCTAGAATACTAGACATCAAAATAGGTAATGCAGCATTTTTAGCGCCCGAAATTCTCACGCTACCTGTCAATGGTTGACTGGCTTTTATTAATAATTTGTCCATGCTGTTACTCTATTTTTGAATGTTCAATGATTTGAGATAAGGCTAATTTGATAGGAACGTCAATTATTGCGGCAGATTAAACATCCGTTCGCGTTGCCATTCTTTTTCAGTAAATGTTTTGATTGAAACCGCATGAATCACACCTTGTGCAATAATTTCGGCCAGTGGAGCATAAACAAACTGCTGTTTCTTAACTCGACTCATTTGTGAGAATTGCTCGCTGACCGCAATAATATTAAAATGCGAACCATCACTTTTGATATGCGCTTCACTGAGGCCTAAGGACTCAATTAAAAGGTTTTCTATCTCTTGGTTTTCCATTATTTCACTCTAGCACCTATGTTAGTCGCTATTGTAACGGTAAAAAACCATCGACGTCGCTAATTTTCGCCAACTTACCTATGGTGCCAGGCAGGTTTTTAATACTGAAGCGTATATTTAGTTTTTTACTGTCGCGTAGCAAGTTGAGCAACCAGGCTAATCCCGCAGTGTCAGAATCTTTAATGCCTATTAAGTCGAGTACTAAAGCGTCGCCTTTTTGACTTGCTGCAATTAACTCCTGAAGACAATTAGGCCAAAACTCAGTAACCGTATCCCGGTTAAGTTCACCTGATAGTAAAAATATCCCTTTTGAAGCTTCAGTGACATTAACGGCAGACATCTAGATCTCCTTTCCAGACTTTTCTAGATTAATAGGTTGACTGTTTTTGCGATTCATTAAATCGATAACGGCTTGAATACCATCTTGGCGTAAAATGGATGCAAATTCACTTTGCTTACTTGACAATAAACTTATGCCTTCAGCGACCATATCATATGCTTTCCATTCATTGGTTTTTGAGTTTTTACGCAACTTAAACGCAATATTTATATCCGGCCGGCCTGGCTCTTTAACCACCGCTCGAACAGTAATCGTTTTCTCCTTACCTACTTCTTTCATTGGCTGAAATATCACCTCCTGCCCATCGTAATAGGCCAATGCCAAGGCATAAGTGGTAATCAAATATTCTCGAAAAACCCTAATAAACTCAGGGACTTTGTCTTTGGGTACTGTCCTGAAATGCTTACCCAGCACCTTTAATGCTGAAAAATTATAATCAACATGGGGTAACAACTCCTCTTCCATTACAGTGCGAAGTTTCTCTGGGTCTTCCTCAATTTCCTGGCGCTCAGACTTTATACGCTCAAATGTGACCATTGCGACGTCCTGCAACATTTGATACGGGTTGACTTCCTGAGCTTGTGTCAGACCACTTGAAATCAATAGGATAAAACCTACAAACAGCAGGTTAATTTGATTTCTCACTATATATTCTCCACTTTTCACTACGCTTAACTACCCTTTACTAAATAAAAACTGACCAATTAAGTCTTCTAACACTAACGCTGATTTGGTGTCTTCTATAAAATCTCCATCAGCTAAATCTTCGATACCTTCAATTGAAAAACCAGGCTGAAAACCAACATACTGTTCGCCCAATAATCCTGAAGTCAGAATTGATACTGAACTTGTTTCAGGAAACTGATTATATTCTTTTGAAATACTCAAACCAACTACTGGCGTATAATCTTCAGCGTTTAGCGTTATGCTATCTACTCTACCGACTACCACTCCACCGACTTTGACCGCCGAACGCTCTTTCAGACCACCAATATTATCAAATTTGGCGTATAAAACGTACGTTTCAGTTTGGCCTGAAATACCTTGATTAGCCACTTTAAGTGACAGCATCAAACCCGCACAAATCGTTATCACAACAAACAATCCTACGAATATTTCTGCTTTCCTTGATGTCATCTTCGCTACTCCTACTCAATACCAAACATTAATGCGGTTAATACAAAATCTAAACCCAATACCGCAAGTGACGAAAATACCACGGTTTCTGTTGTTGCCTTGCTAATACCTTCTGATGTCGGTAGGGCATCATAGCCTTTGAATACCGCTATCCAGGTGATCACAAATGCAAAAACAATACTTTTAATAATACCGTTCACTACGTCTTTATTCCAGTCAACTTGGCTTTGCATAACTGACCAGTAAGTGCCTGAATCAACTCCAAGCCACTCCACTCCAACAATGTGACCACCCAGTATTCCAACTGCACTGAAAATCATCGCTAACATCGGCATAGATATAATGCCGGCCCAAAGACGCGGAGCAATCACTCTGCGTAAGGGGTCGACTGCCATCATTTCCAAACTGCTTAATTGCTCTGTGGCCTTCATTAAACCAATTTCGGCCGTTAACGCTGACCCTGCACGACCCGCGAATAATAAGGCGGTTACAACTGGCCCCAATTCTCTCAATAGGGACAATGCCACCATTGGTCCCAAACTACCTTCTGCGCCATACCCAACCAAAATAGTGTAACCTTGCAAAGCCATTACCATCCCGATAAATAGCCCTGACACCACGATAATGAGCAGTGATTGCACTCCAACGAAGTATAATTGTTTGATCGTTAAAGGCGTGTTTTTAATAAATTGCGGTTTAGCAATTACTGCACCGAGCAATACGTAAGTTGCACGCCCGAAAGTGCTCAATCGTTGCAAATTTGCTCTGCCGATTCGGGCTAACCAATCCATTAGATGCCCTCCAAAAAAGCACTCTCTATATCGTTTGCCGGGTAATGGAATGGCACAGGACCGTCCGCTAGTCCTTGCAAAAACTGCTGTACAAGGGGCGAATCACTGTTTCTTATTTCATCTGGAGTACCGCAACCAATTACCTTTTTCTCAGCTAAAATGTAAATAAAATCTGCAATTGTAAGTACTTCAGTCACGTCATGCGTCACCACTACACTGGTTAATTGCAAAGAATCATTTAGGGCCTTTATCAATTTAACCAGCACTCCCATCGATATAGGGTCTTGTCCGGCAAACGGCTCGTCGTACATAATAAGCTCAGGATCAAGAGCTATTGCTCTAGCCAATGCTGCTCTGCGCGCCATTCCCCCCGACAATTCGTTCGGCATTAGGCTAGCGGCACCACGCAAACCTACAGCTTGCAATTTGAGTAACACGACCGTTTTGATCAACTCTTCGGACAAATTCGTATGCTCTCGCAAGGGAAACGCAATATTCTCGAAAACACTCATATCTGTAAATAAAGCACCGCTTTGAAACAGCATGCTCATTTGTCTGCGAACTTCAAACAAACGATTGCGACGCATTTTAGGGATCGATTCTCCCTTAAACCGAATATCACCGGAATCAGGTGACAATTGCCCCCCCATAAGTCTCAGCATTGTGGTTTTTCCTATTCCACTGGGACCCATGATGGCGGTAGTCTGGCCTTTTCTAATCTGCAAGGAAATATCATCATAGATAACGCGTCCACTGCGACTGAAGGTCAAATTGTCAATTTCTATCAAATTTTCCATGTAAACTTTATTTTATCCTGATAAAAGATTAGTTTTGAGCACATTCTCTATTAGAGCTCTGTATTTATCGCTATTATACGATTTTTTAAGTGAAAACAACAAAGACAAAAAGTAACAAGTTATATTCTAATGAATAGAAGTATTGGGATTCTGCATCAATTTGTTATCACTGGGTCGAACCTTTGGAAAGCGATTTAAGGGAATTTGAATACTAGACCCCTAATTCCACCTAAAGTTGTCAAACTTTATTTCCATGGTCATACATAAGCCATATGCAAAACCAATCCTTTTTGCGACAATTGGCTGAATTAGGAAAACAAAGTGGAATTTTGTGATTGTTGAAGCTTTTTATTTTTTACTTTGGCTGGTCGTTCTCAGCTGGGGAGCGGACAGATTTGTATATGGTGCATCGGCATTAGCCAAAAACATTGGCATATCGCCGATGATCATAGGTTTAACAATTGTCGCAATGGGTTCTTCGGCACCAGAAATAATGGTCGCAGCGACAGCTTCATTTAATGGGAATACTGATACGGCGGTAGGTAACGCAATTGGTTCAAACATTACTAACATTGCCTTAGTGTTAGGCATAACGGCTTTGCTGAAACCTTTATCCATACGTTCTGCAACGCTTAAAAGAGAAATGCCAGTGTTGCTGCTGGTGTCACTATTAGCCACTTATATCCTATCTGATTTGTTTTTATCCAGAGCCGAAGGTGTATTGCTGATGATACTGTTCTTTGCAGTTATCGGCGGTTTGACCTGGATGGCATTTAATATGGAGAAAGGAGACCCGCTGGAACTTGAGACTGAAGAAGAAATTCCGTCAAATGTGCCTACCAAGAAAGCCGTCATGTGGTTACTGGTTGGCTTGGTGTTGTTGCCATTGAGCGCTCATTTTATGGTTAACTCTGCGGTTATAATTGCCAAGTTCTTTGGCCTTAGCGATTTGGTGATTGGTTTAACCATAATTGCAATTGGCACCAGTTTACCGGAACTTGCGGCGAGTATTGCTGGGGTGCTAAAAAATGAGGATGATTTGGCCTTAGGAAACATTATTGGTTCTAACATATTTAATATCCTCGCAGTTCTTGCAATGCCCGGCCTCATAGCTCCTGGCGCAGTTGACCCAAGCGCGGCAGGTAGGGATATCTACACTATGTTGGCACTCGTTATATTACTTATTGCGTTTAGTTTTAACTTTCGAGGTACACGAAAGATCAACCGCTGGGAAGGTGGTGGGTTAATATGTTGTTTTGTTGTTTACCAATTTATTCTATTTAATCCAGGTTAATAATTGAATGACTAAAATAGATTTCACCCAGTCAGGCTTGCGCGTTTTAGGTATTGAAAACCAAGCGATAAAGCAACTGGCTCAATATATTGATTCGAATTTCCAACAGGCTTGTGAATTAATAATGGGCTGCGAGGGCAAAGTGGTAGTTTGCGGCATGGGTAAATCGGGTCACATCGGCAACAAAATATCTGCAACCCTGGCAAGTACAGGCACACCCGCATTTTTTATGCATCCAGGTGAAGCTAATCATGGCGACTTAGGTATGTTAACCAAGCAGGACATTTTGTTAGCTATCTCTAATTCGGGAGAAACCCTCGAACTACTCGCTTTACTGCCGGTAGTTAAACGTCTTGGGGTGGCTATTATTGCCATGTCAAAGAACCCACAAAGTTCCCTGGGGAAATACGCCGATGTAAATTTGTGTATTAAAGTTGAACAAGAGGCCTGCTCTCTTGGCTTGGCCCCTACAGCCAGCACCACTGCAACTTTAGTAATGGGAGACGCCTTAGCCATTGCATTGCTGGACGCGCGAGGATTCACCCAGGATGATTTCGCTATGTCTCACCCGGGAGGGATGTTAGGGCGTAAGTTATTGCTGAAACTAAATGACATAATGTTGCATGGTGAACGTTTGCCTTTAGTTGAACCTGAGCAAACGATCAGTGATGTGTTGCTAGAAATTTCGCGCAAAGGACTGGGAATGGCCGGTGTTGTAGATAATGCCGGCAAACTCATCGGTATATTCACCGATGGAGACTTACGGCGCGTTTTGGATGCCCGAATAGACGTACATAACGTCAAAATTTCCGAAGTCATGACCAAAAACAGTGTATCGGCGGATGCCAATATGTTGGCCGCAGAAGTATTGCACATCATGGAGAAACATAAGATCAATTCGTTATTTGTGGTCGACGAAGAGGGTTTGCCAACTGGTGCAATTAACATGCAAATTTTATTGCAAGCTGGAGTTATTTAATGGCTAAAGTGGAAACTATTTATGGACCAATCGAACAGTCACTCTTTCAGAGCTTTGCAAGCATTAAACTTCTGGCATGTGACGTCGATGGTGTATTCTCGGACGGACGGATTTATCTTGGTGATAAAGGGGAGGAACTAAAAGCCTTTCATACCCGTGACGGATATGGAATAAAGGCTTTACAACGTTTTGGTGTGCAAGTGGCTGTAGTCACTGGCAGACGTTCACATATTGTTGAGCAGCGCATGTCTGCTCTGGGAGTGAAGTACATTTTACAAGGCTGTGAAGAAAAAAATGGTGCTCTTAAAAATCTTCAACGGCAGTTAAATATAAATTCTGAAATAACCGCATCAATCGGCGATGACATGCCTGACATCGGCATGTTCGATGCAAGTAAATTGAGTATTGCAGTCGCAGATGCCCACCCTTTGGTAATAAAAAAAGCCCGCTACGTCTGTCAAAATAGAGGTGGTTTTGGTGCCGTAAGGGAAATTTGCGATCTGATATTAGATTCGCTTGGCCAACTTGATGCTATCCACGGTAGTAGCATATGAATCGCTTAACCATCAGCATTAGCTTGCTGTTTATTCTGGTTATGTTGGTCAGCATTCCAGCCTGGATCGAAGATGAAAAAATAGTGGCTGTTGGAGAAACTGAAGAGGCCTGGTTACCTAATTATCAAGCAACTACGATGAGCAGTACCTTATACGGTAAAGACGGAAAAATTAATCATCAGGTATTTGCACGTAATATGGAGCATTATGAGCTACTTGGATTTACTTTATTTAAACAGCCCCAATACACTATATACATAAATGCCCAGCAACCATGGAAAGTCAACGCTAGTGAAGGCACACTGTATGAAGATGACCGAATACAATTTGAAACTGATGTGGAAATCACCAGTTTAGATGATCAGGGTTTTATGCAGACAATCCGCACAGAATTTATTGAAGTAAACTTGGCTGAGAAAACTATGAGCTCTGATCAAGCAATAGAAATAACCGGACAGAATTATGTTATTAAAAGTAACGGTCTCAGTGCCGACCTTAAAACCCAAAAATATGAGTTAACTGACCATGTTCAAACCATTTTTCAAGCGAGCATTTTACCTTAACTGTGTGATCTTACTGCTGTTTACAGCATCAAGTTTCGCCAGTAAAGATGACTTCAGCCAGGAAATTAAAATTGCCTCCAGTAACCAATCTGTTGATGGTATTGCCAAAAAATCAGTTTTTTGGGGTGCAGTGGTAATTCAGCAAGGCACATTAACGGTAAAAGCGGATGAAGTAGAATTAGACGCCAGCTTGGGCGACGGCAAAGAAATTTTTATTGCTAAGGGCAACCCAGCTGAATACTCGCAACAACAAGACGACGGCAGCATCGTTAATGCCAAAGCTGATCGCATCGAATATCGCCGGGAAACTCGCTCGTTGTCATTAGACCATAATGCCGAAATTCAACAAAACAACAGTAGTGTAAAAGGTGAGTCGATTATTTTTAATATGCAACTTGAGCAAATACTTGCCCAGGGTGAAGATAATGAAAGTGGCAGGGTCATCACCATATTCCAACCAGAGAAGAAAGAAACCGACGACGATTCTGCCCCAAAGGATAAACAACCGTAATGGCGACCTTAAGAGCCAGCCATTTAGCTAAGTCTTACAAATCCAGACAAGTTGTCAGAGATGTCAGTTTGGAAGTATCAAGTGGTCAGATTGTTGGTTTATTAGGCCCAAATGGGGCCGGTAAAACTACCACTTTTTATATGATTGTTGGATTAGTTCCTTTAGACAAGGGCAATATCTACATTGATCAGCAGGAATTGACGCTACAGCCTATGCATGTCCGAGCTCGACAGGGTATTGGTTATCTTCCCCAGGAAGCATCGATATTTAGAAAGCT
>JBLHNW010000127.1:0-8943 GCA_047622205.1 Paraglaciecola sp. | reverse complement strand
ACGACAGCAACCACCGGGGAAAAAGTTGATGAGGCAGTTGAGCTCAGTCAAGAGAAAATGCGTGAAGTCGGTGAAAAAGCCGAAGAAGTGTATGGGGATACGAAAGATTCGCTTAGTGAAGCGACGGATAATGCTGGAGTTGTGCTCAGCGATGCTAAAGACTCTACCTTAGAGGCCTATGAAAGCTCTAAAACCAAAGCGGGTGAGCTCATGTCGGACGCGAAGGAAAAAGCGAATACTCTGACATCAGCAGCTAAAGACAAAATGAGCAGTATGACGTCAAGCGCCAAAGATGCGTTTGCTGATGAATGCGAAAACGTCAAAGACAAGACAGATACCGAAGAAAAAGACTGCCAGGAGATGTAACACTCCCGAGCACAAATACGTTTTGGGCCCAATTAGCTTTATTCAACTTCAGCCGATTCTTTTGGCTGATTTTGGATATGCCAATTTCTGGTTACAGCTATTTATACTTAGATTACACTCGATGAGCCCTAAAGTTAATTTTCTCCATATGAATTGCTAGACTGTTTCTGTTTGCAACTACCCCCAGTAAAACGTTTTTGGGCGATTCGGGCCAGTAACATTTGAAAGTGGCGTCTGAGATGTTTTAATCGTCCGGTTAATAATGCAAAACGCCCATCATCTCCGTAGAGGTCAATAATCACCTCGCGCTTGTAGCCAGCTAATTTCTTGGATATAAATTTAGATGCCGAAACATTTCTTTCGTTTTTTGTATTCAACACCAGGCTTGCTTCGAAATGTTCTTTACCATGTGAATCATATATATCTGTAATTGGCGTTAGCAAGTTTAACAATCGGTATGCCTTATATAGCATCGCAGTTAACACGTGTGACTGCTTGGCTCGATAAAAATGTTGTTGAACGGTTTGCCAATCTATTTGCTCATGGAAACAAGTGGAAATGAATTGCAGATTTAGCAGTTGCCGTAAATCTAGATGTTTATCACTGTAGCCACTGTCTTGAAGTTCGCTGTGAGCAATCGATAGAATAATTTGATGTGTTGGGTGGAGTTGCAAAACGTGCACATTTTCGCTTAATGATAAAGGGATTGCGTGTTGCCATATCTCATCTGCCTGCAACACAGTGCTGATTGATTTCTTCAAGGCTCGTCGATGCAATTCAACATAACAAATTGCATTATCTCTTATTAATGGCGGGGCATGATGATGTCCATGGGCTTCAAGGTCAAAATCGTCAGGTTGAGGATAGTAGCCCTGTAATTTTAGCAATTGCTCGCATGCGGATTGTTTTTCATCGGCTACCAACAAGTCGATATCGCTCATAAATCTATTACTAATGGGTTTAAGTACGCCGTTAAACAGGCTTGCAGCCCCTTTCAAAATGACCACTTTGATGTTTGCCTGAAGCAGGATATCACAAGCAAACATTGTCTCTTGTTGCATAGCCAGTGATCGTTGCAAGTATAACTTTTCTAGTTCAAGCAAATAGCTTCGCAATTGTACCGGGAGAACTAGCCAGAACTCTGCCTTCTGAAGCTGATTTGCCAATGGGCCAGTTAACCAATATTCATTTGCCAGAGATATCAAAGGCAAATACGACTCTTCTCTTTGTAAGCGAGTTAATTGTTCCTGACTATAATCCGCTTCAGCCGACAGCCAAGTACCAAGATCCAGGTAAGTCTGTTCTGTGATGTTGATCGAGATCGTTTGGTCTATTAATTCTGCCACAACTCTCTCAACTGCTGCTTTGCCTGGTCACTGTTAGAATAGGAAATTCGATAACATTTACTATCACTTATAAAGTCGATTAATTGCTGCAATTTTTCTTCGCTCAACTCCATTCCTAACTGGTAACCACTCTTGGTTAACATGCTTATCGTATCAATGACACTGAGTTTCTGCGACGAGGGTACAAGAGAGCTTGGCAGCGCTGTTTTTTTTGTAGTACTGAAGGTAGGATTCACCAGTAAAAATTCCCTACAATTATTATTTTTCTGAATGCTTTGTTTGGCAAAAACTGGGGGCCAAACATACTTTAATAGTCGGCCATCTAATCGATTCCAGACAGGTGCATCGGCTAATTCAGGGTACTGTTCAGCCAATATATCCCAACTACCTGACTTGATTGCCATAGGTAGGGTCAAAATACACAATTGAAAATGCTTATTTAGCGCGATAATTTCATCTGAATATAGGCCGTTTTGTTCATTGGCTAGACTAGCACTAAGGGTTGATTTACCGGCTCCCGATCTGCCAGGTAACAATAAGTTGCCTTGAGGAGTTTGCAGCGCCGCACCGTGAAAGCAAAAATAATAATCACTTTTCTGAAAAGCCAGTATTTGTAATCTATCGATGATTAACGGGATTGTCTCCCGGTAATTAAGCTGATCTTCAATTAGGATCTCATTACAATAAACCCTAAAAATCTCTTGCTGTTGTTTGACCGTTATTTCGAAATCAACTTCTCTGAGGCTTCTCCAACAGGGTGAAAGTAGAGCCTTTATTTCACCGAGTAGGGCCGTTGATTCAGTGAAAAAAGAGAAGGTAGCATTCTCCACTTGATAGGTAAGAGCATTTTTTACAACCGTTCTTTTTATGCCTGCAAGTGTACCTGTTAACTCAGGATATCGACCATCCAGGTAGCTTTGTTCGTCCCGATTCGGGGTAAACAAAGATTTTATCTGCTTATAGGGTTCGGCTAATTGCTCAGAGAGGATTTGACTAATTTGCGCTACTTCAGCTAGTGCATGCTGTTTGTCTAAACCCTCATCAATGGCAATTAATAGCGCCACAGACAAAGGAGGTAATTGGTAAAGGCTTTGCTTAATATGGTGAAACACCATACCTTGATCCGTCTCAAGATATAGGGATAAATATTCAGTATTTAAGGGGACGTTGGTCAATGACATTCGATGCAATAATACATGACATTTTTCTTAAGCCGAGATGAATGAAAAAAGAGTAACTAAGCATGCTTTGCCTCAGGAGTCTTATTTCCTGGGGGGTTAATTTCTTCTGCAATGCTTACCGTGCTTGCGCCAACCACGGCAGGACTTAGGGGCGGCAGATGTTTCAGGACTTATCAACACTGCCAGTGCAACCGGAGTCACCACAGCTAACTTGCCAAAGGTAGTCAAAAAATGACGTCGTTTCTGCTGCTCCGTAAAATTTTTAGTCGGGGCCGAATTATTCTTGTTTTTATTCAACATTGTCTTGATGCCATAGTTAATAATCGCAGGAACTTTAGTACAAGGTAAATCAGTCCGCCATTAGACATTAGTCTAATCCTTTGTTTTAAATGGTTTTAATTGATATATGTGAAAAGTACACAGGGGTGGAGTGGGTATATATTCCCAGAAAGGGTAGCTTTTGAGGTATGACCATTTGTTCGGGTAAACATCATAGAGCCTGAGATTGCTTCTCTACTAGAGCTCGTAAAAAAGATGCATTTATTCTTTGAGAGGTAATATTTTAGTAGTTGGCACCAGGGAGTCCACATAAGACGGCATAGGAGTACACATTCGACACACACTCTTAACCAGACTTTCCTGTAATTACTAGGTACTTTAGTTTGTTGACCATAGAATTGATAATTGGACTCGATATAAGCAGCGCTGTTAGGGAAATGGCTTAAACTTAAGTAGCATAGACAAACTCTTTTGTGACATGACATCATGGGTAATCCGCATGTGTTTGAATATGTATTAAATAAAAGGAAACTCTGTCCTTGTTTTTTCGAAGTCCTGGCACGATAGAAGCGATTGCACGTGGTTGTAATTGGTTAACGTATTTGTGCTTACCTCTGTGGTTAACACCCGCTCAATTCGGCTCTTTTTCGTTTATGTTGGCGTTGGTCTTATTGGTGTCGGCATTGGGCACGGCGGGTCAAGACCGGGTGATTCTTCGCTACGTATCACCAGACAGTCCGAGGGAAAACAAGGCGCGAATTAGTGTCGCATTTCTTTCTGCTAGCATATTTTCACTCACGGTATTCGGGTGTGCATACATAGGCCTCAATTGGTTTGATATGCATGATCAATTGGCAGCACAGTTTTTTTGGGTGGTGATATGGGGGGTGACTCAGAGTATCTACATGTTGCTCATATCACTCAGTAGGGCTCTGAATCGAAACCGTAACTTTTTAATTCTGAGAGGGGTTTATGGGCTGATAAAACTCAGCACCTTATTACTGATCGCTGGGACAACTCAAAATGTAAAATATCTGGTGATGGCAGAAGCACTGTTATTATTAATAGTTAGCGTTTATTCGCTTATCAGCTTTCGGCATTTTTTGACTTGGCCAAACGTTCCTGCTATTTGGCTTAAATCACTGTCATTTGGGCTGCCACTGATTCTGCATATATTGGCTGGCGCATCTTTGGGACAACTCGATAAATTGATGATTGCCAATATGCTTGAAGCTACAGCACTGGGTATTTACGCGTTCATCAACTCTATAGCTGGAGGCGTGTTTTTTATATTTGCAGTGGTGAATATTGTTTACGAAGCGAAGGTCTACCAATTGGGCGTTTCTGATGAGGCAGAACGTCTGCTGAAACGTATGTTCAAAATCTCAATGTTATGTGCGGCGAGCATCTTGTTAGTGGCTAATATCACACTGCCACACGTGCTTGAGTTAGTGAATAAGGAAAATTATTATCATCTTGAAACTATTCTTATTCTGTCCGCTGCATACTTGATTTATCCATTCTATCTGCAAGCCAATATACGTTTTGCCTTGAAAGAAAAAACCAAATATATTCCAGCGATGACTAGCGCTGCCGCGACCGTAAATGTTGCCTTAAACCTGACGCTTATTCCGACTTTGGGTATTACTGGCGCCGCGATCAGCACGTTGATAGCTTATGTCATATTAGTTTCTCTGGCCCAGTGGACATCGAGGAAGGTTTGAAGTGAACCCTAAAAAAATCCTCACCTATATCGCTCCTGTTTACATAGCTATAGGGCCGGTTTATTGGTTTTTATTTTTACCCCCTTTGATATTTAATCTGGCCAAATATGGACTTGCCATGTTGATTATAGGTTCGGCAATTTTTTTCGGAGCCAATGAATGGTTTAAGGACCGAAATTTTATTAAAGGTAGCGGTGTCACTTTGATCATCGGCATTATCTTTTTAAGTATCCCTGGAATGTTTTTTAGTCAAAGTGAGCATTCACTGGGCGTACTCGGCCGATATTTTCTGTTAATGGGATTGCTGATTTCAATTTATTGGTTAAGTAAGGAAGAAGAATTCTTACAGAGAATACCTGTGGCTATTGCTGTTGTGATGATCCCCATTTGTATGATCACTGTTGCTGATTTTTTACTGAATTTAGGAATACCGTCTTTTGACGGTTATAATCGCTTATACGCCACCGGGTTTTCTACTTCGCGCACCCAATGGTCGGGAGGTTTGGTCAGTTTGGGTATCTTCATGGTTTGGTGCTTTATTATGACCAAACAAGCCCGTCGCTACCTTTTTCTGGTTGCTTTTGTGATGATTATTTTATCGCAGATTTCCAGTGGTGGCAGAGGTGGAACTCTGGCCGGATTGCTCGGGGTGTTTGCTTTGTTGGTCTACTACAAGAAGTATGGTGCAATTGTAACAGGTATAGTTAGTGCCTCATTGTTCGCACTAGCTTTTAAGGATCAATTATTCTCTCATCTGCGTTTCGACAGGTTAGAAGCGGGTTCTAACGCCAGTTCGGATTTTTCTTCGGGAAGACTGGAACAATATGGTTTAGCCTTTGATTTAATTGATTCGCCCCGGACCTTGTTTAGTGGACTTGGACCAAAAGGCTACGAAGCTGCCTTTGCGAATGTGGGTATCGATTTTGAAATTCACAACGTATGGTTGAGAATGTTTATCGAGTATGGTTTGTTCGTTCCTCTATTTATTCTGTTTTTTTTCTTGTCTACCATGATAAGCGTGGTGCAGCGCAACAGACACAATAAAGAAGCCTTTGGTTTGGTTATTATATTAGTAGCGGGCATGTTCACCACTCTAGTGGAGCCCAACGCGATTATTTTTAGTTATCAAAACTATCTGTGTTGGTGGGTGATTTTTATTGTGATCAAACGTAATGCAGTAAAAGGGTTCATTAAGGAATGAAGGTATTATTTTTACAAAACGTATTATTTGACTATCGAGTGCCGTTTTACAATGGTTTAGTTAAGCGCGGTTATGAAGTGACTGTGCTACATTCAGGTGCTGCTAACGGGCTTCATTGTGAGTTTGAAGAGCGAATAGTACCGCTAAAGAAACTCGGGTCATTTCACCTGCAAACACAACGTCCAGACTTATCCAAATATGATGTAGTTATTGCTATGTTTGATTTGTATTGGCCGCTTAATGTACTTTTGGCAATCATGTCTCGGCAATATCGACTGGTTTTTTGGGGCCACGGTTTAGGCCAAGACTCCCTAGGTAATCGCCTGCGTATTGCTCTGGCAAATAAAGCCGATGCCATTGTGTTGTATACCGAGATAGGGCGTCAGGCGATGCTTGATAAAGGAATGCGAGCTGAGCTTACATATGTTGCCAACAATACAGTTGAAGTGAGTAATCATCAGGCTAAAGCGGTAGCAGGAGACAGCTTTTTATTCGTCGGAAGGTTGCAAGCACGCAAGCGCGTAGACTTATTAATGCAAGCTTTTGCGGCACTACTAAAAGCTGTTCCGGAGCATTCCTTTACTCTTGCAATTGTCGGTGATGGCGATATTCGTCAAGAGTTGGAACAACTTGCTGTTTCTTTGAATATTGCGGAATCAACCAAATTTCATGGTTCGGTCACCGACAATACTATCCTCAAACCGATTTTTCATCGTGCAATTGCTTATGTGTCGCCGGGCCACCTTGGTTTAGGTCTTAATCATGCACTGGCGTTTGGCGTGCCAATTATTTCCAATGCCAGTGTTACTCACGCACCTGAAGTGGCGGTACTAACTGAGCACAATAGTATGATGATTAATGCTTTAGAAGATAGTGACTGCGTCACTCAATTAGCTGAGAAAATGATAACCTTGGCGACAGATGAATTTCTCGCCAATAAAATGTCACAACAGAGTTATGGGGATTATGTAGATCATTGCAGCATGGAACGCATGGTTGATGGTGTTGTCGCGGCGATTGAAGGGCAATCTTCCCTGAACAAGTTCGGGAGTACTGACTAGTTTGCTGAGTAAGCGAATAATAATTAACGCCAGTGCGGCAAAATACGGTGGTGCCAAAACCATAGTTGAATCCTTTGTCAGTTGGATAGCTGACGGCGACAAAGACTCTCGATTCATTTTGCTGGCACCCCATAAGCCTGAATTGCTGCCTGCAAATGTAGATTATGTGCAGAAAGAAACATCAGGGATCTGGACGCTTTTATTTTCCTGTTTTGGCATTTTGTGGCCGTGCATTAAATATCGTGCATCTCACTGTATCTCATTTAATAACGTCAACTTACTGCTGCCAATATGTCGTCGAGTCACTTATTTTCATCAAGCTAAAGTATTCACTGAAAAATCATTGCGATTCAGATTGATTGCCACTGCAATCCACTTGGTGCGGGGCTCAACCATTGTTGTCCAGTCGCCGCTGATCCAACAACGTTTTATAGCAAAATTTTCATCCAACTATCGATATCTGGTGAAATGGCCCGGAATCAAACCAGAAGAGCCACCCGGGGATCCTGTATCTCTAAATTCAGTTGAGTGCGACGAAATGGTAGTATTGTGGCCGGTTACGGATCCAACAGTATCCCAGAAAAATCTCGCCTGGTTTGAGGAAAACAGTGATTGGTTGCTAGCACATAATGTGAAGTTATTGGTGACGTCTAGCCAGAAAATTGCCGTCCCAAATACAATAGCTTTGGGGCAAATTAGTCGGGCTCAGCTATTCGACTTGTATCGGCGGGTGAATGCTGTATTAATCGTGTCCACGGAAGAGACACTTTGTTTACCTATCTTTGAAGCCGCAAGTGTTGGAGCGAAGGTTATGGTGTTAAATAGACCTTATATTGAGGCGATAAAAAATTGGCGTGGATTACCGCAAAAAGTTCAATGCTTTGACCATGTAAATCAACTTGAATTGAAGGCCCATTCTGTAAACGAAGAAGCTGCTGAAGAAGCAGGTTATTTTAAGCCTGATTGGCGCATATACTAAGAACTAATAAATATGAAACAATTAATCCAATACTTAGATTCGGGCAAAACCGAATTATTACAAGCCCCAAGACCACAGGCTAAATCGGGACATTTGCTGATAGAGTCCAGTTGCAGTCTTATCTCGGCTGGAACCGAACGGATGTTGCTCAATTTTAGCAAGGCTTCTTATTTACAGAAAGCCAAACAGCAACCGGAAAAGGTCAAACAGGTACTGGATAAGGTCAGAACTGACGGCCTGTTGACCACTTATGACGCAGTTAAAAGTAAACTGAGTGAACCTATCCCACTGGGATATTGCAACGTCGGTAAAGTGTTAGAGATAGGTAACGATACGACTGGATTTCAAGCAGGAGACCGGGTTATTTCTAACGGTCCCCATGCCGATTTGGTCAGAGTTGCAAGAAATTTGTGCGCGAAGATTCCGGATAATGTGGATGACGAATCTGCCGCATTTACGGTGCTTGCTTCCATTGCCCTGCAGGGGATCCGTTTGGCCAAACCTACCTTGGGTGAAACAGTGGTAGTGACTGGAACTGGTTTGATCGGCCTCATGGCCATCCAGTTATTACGCGCCAACGGTTGCCGAGTACTGGCAATTGATTTTGATGAACAAAAATTGGAATTGGCACGAAAGTTTGGTGCACATACCTGTAACCCGGCAAAAGGCGAAGATCCCGTTGAAGTGGGCTTGGCCTATTCTCGTGGCCGGGGAGTGGATGCGGTCATTATCACGGCGTCAACCCAGTCAAGTGATCCTGTTAGTCAGGCTGCACAAATGTCGCGTCAACGTGGGCGCATCATTTT
>JBLHNW010000126.1:0-8946 GCA_047622205.1 Paraglaciecola sp. | reverse complement strand
GGATCCTCGCCCAGGCGGGCTTTGACCCGAATGGTGCGAGTGGATTTTTCAGCACGCTAACCGAAAAATATCGTTTAAGTTCCAATCTCACGCCTTTCTTAATGACTCACCCCTTACCCGAGTCACGAGTCGCTGATGCGCGAACCAGAGCCGCTACCTATCGTCCCCGCAATATTCCGGTAAGTATTAATTTCCAATTGGCGAAAACGCGAATTCTGGCTCGATATTATGCCAATGCGACGCGTAATATCGAATACTTTTCAATGTTGCTGGATAAAGAAAGATATGTCTTAAAGGAAGCTGCGCAATATGGATTGGCCTTGTCCTACCTAGCTGACGAGCAGTATCTCAAAGCGAAAACACTTATTGATGGTTTACTCGCAGACGCACCAGGAAATTTGTTTTATTTAGACACCTATACGGATATAGCGATTGCCACTGAAAACTATCAATCAGCGATAGATCGCTTGACTGTACAGGCCAAACATACACCGCACAATCGTGTATTGTCACTCAACCTGGCAAATATAAAAATCAAAAACAAACAATATGGTGAAGCCGCAAACATACTTAAAGACTATTTACTGATAAACCCAGCGAACTTATTGGCCTACCAATTGTTGTCGGATGCTTATGGCGAAAATCAACAAAAACTGGAAATGCACCAAAGCAAAGCCGAGGTTTATGCCCTGGCATCAGCCTACTCCAGAGCAATTGACGAGCTACACAGTGCCTACAATCTTGCTGGGGCAAGACAACTCGAAAAGCAACGTATAAGAGCGCGAATCGAACAAATGCGTGATGCCGAAGATCGCTTAAAGACTCTTTAGTATGTTAAGTGCGGTTGTTAGAGACTCTGCACTTTGTTCTCCTAATAATTGTTTGGCTACTCTGCCGTCTGGCCCAATGATAAATGTTGCGGGCAAACTATTAGGACGTCCCATGGGAGTGTCCCCATCAAGATGTTGGATAACAGGAAATTGTATATTATATTTCTTCTGCAACTCAGAAAGTTGAGCATGGCTTAAGGCGTCAAAACTTACAGCAAACATCGCTAACTGCTCTTTATTCTCCGCGTAGAATTTATTTAATTCAGGAATTTCACGCAAACATGGAGCACACCACTCAGCAAAATAGTTTACCACCAACCAATTACCCTGCAGGCTTCCCCAACGGTAATCCACGCCATCAAGTGATGTGAAATCAGCCCGATTTGATAAATTAAAAAAGACACCAAGCACCACAGCCAGGCTACAAACAAGTGAGATAATTATTTTTTTAAACAATGTTAAATCATTCCAGTAAAGTATCTAAGAGCTTTTACGTAAGCGACTATGAGGTTAGAATATATAGTTACGGGTAAAAACACAGTAGAAAAATAGCTTTATGTCGAATTTACGCATTTATCACAACCCAAGATGTTCAAAAAGTCGCCAAACCCTGCAATTAATTGAACAGCAAGGCTTACAACCAAAAGTAATTGAGTATTTGAAAACACCTCCAAGCCAAGAGGAAATAACGGAACTACTGGTGTTATTGAGTTTTGACTCTGCTCGTCAATTGATGCGTAAAAATGAAGACGAGTATAAGCAACAAAACCTCGCGGCCCTTGATGTTTCTGAAGGATCGTTAATTGCTGCTCTGCATCAAACCCCGAAGCTCATTGAACGCCCAATAGTAGTTAACGGTGACAAGGCGATTATTGGTCGGCCACCAGAAAACGTATTGAATATTTTATGACCCAATTTAAGGTCGGCCCCGTACTTATACTTTATTACAGTCGTCATGGTGCTACTAAAAAAATGGCCAACAAAATTGCTCAAGGTGTAGAAAAATTCGGACTTGAAGCCCTACTCAGAACCGTGCCCGAGGTATCTGATAATATTCAACAAACTCAGCCATCAGTGCCACAACGAGGTGATCCCTATGTTACAAAGAAGGATTTGAGGGATTGCAGTGGACTCGCCCTTGGTAGTCCAACTCGATTTGGCAATATGGCTGCACCGTTAAAATTCTTTTTAGACGATAGCAGTTCAGAGTGGCTTGCTGGAGATCTGGTGGGTAAGCCTGCCTCGGTGTTTACTTCGACCAGTAGTTTACATGGTGGCCAAGAAACGACACTGTTAACTATGATGATCCCTTTATTACACCATGGCATGTTAATTAGCGGACTGCCCTACACACTGCCGGAATTACACACAACCAAAACTGGTGGTAGCCCTTACGGTGTTACACATTATGCAAATGGCGAAAATCGTGGCCAGCTAAGTATCGATGAAAATACCCTATGTATTGCCCAAGGGCGCAGACTGGCTGAACTTTGCCATAAATTGGCATAGTACTTAGCCCACTTTTCATACCATTCAGGACAAAATATGACCCTAACAACAACCTTTTACAAACGCCTGGCATTGGGCAGTTATTTTAGCCTCATGTTGTGGCTGCCCATTTGGCACTTTTTACTCACAGTAGACAAAGATACTTCGACAACCTTCACATTGATTTTTTGGATACTCCCTATTCTTTTGCCATTTAAAGGCTTAGTGCAGGGAAAGCCCTATACCTATGCATGGACCAACTTTATTGTAATGTTTTACCTGTTGCACGGTCTTACTAGTATATACGTGGTTGATGGTGAACGCTGGTACGCTTTTATCGAAATTCTATTGTGTTGTGGTTTATTTTGCGGATGCAGTTTTTACGCCCGTCAAAGAGGCCGAGAGTTAGGGTTGGGGATCAGAAAACTCAAGGATGAATTGTTGGAAGAAAAAGAAGCTTTTGAAGGAAAAGTTAAATGAAAATTTTTCAGTTAAATAAAACAACATTAAATATCTCATTTATTGTTGCGAGCATATTATCAATTTCAGCTTGTGGGGGGTCCTCATCGGCTCCTGCTCCCTCACCGGCACCCACTCCGACACCGACACCTAGTACCAATCTCCCCGCGGTTCAGGAAAAAATCTCAGCTGCGAACGTTAAAATTTACCACACTGATGAATTTGTATTAGGTCAATCGGCCAGCATTGCAGCAATATCGGCTGCCAATAATGTGTTTGCAAGTGCGGATTGGCAACAAACAGCGGGCCCAGATCTATTAGTACTGGCGCCGCATACGCAAATAATCAGCTTCGATTTAAATAGTGCGGGTAGTTATAGTTTTACATTTTCAGGAATAACTACGACAAATATCCAAATCACTCAAGATGTAAGCTTTGATGTCATCGATAACACTATCGGCGGCTCTGCTAATATTCGACTTGATCACGCCGCCGTTGAACAAAGTAAAGTTTCCTTGCGAGTAGATAGTAGTGGCAATAACACTGATAAAACGATTAGCTCAGTTGAATGGCAGCAAATTGCTGGTACCGACGCGGAGAACCAAGAAAAGGATGGTCAATACCTGTTCTTTGATGCACCAAATGTTAACCAGGATACCTTGCTGGAATTTTCAGCCACGATTAGTTATGAAGATGGCAGCACTAGTGTGGATTCCAGTTACGTATTGATTAAAGAAACAGATATAAATACAGACGGTTACTTTCCTAAATTTGCTGATCAAATTGTATCCACTGATGTATTCCCCTTTGATCCTAATGGGCCTTATGCAAGTAGCCTTGTGGATTGCGTTTATAACAATCAGATAAGTTCAACATGTTCGTTCAACACACTGCCATTATTAGGACAAGAACATGACTCCCCTAGCGTCGAACAAGTTTTACAACGTTTAGTCGTTTCCCATCAATGGATGGGAGAAAGATTTAAAGAATATCTTGAACAATCTGCAGTCTCAGAAGACATGCTTAAATTATTGCGTGCAACGACTGCTATTGTTATTTCTTATGACGTTCGTCCATCATTTTATTGGACTGCTACCGGGGCGATTTATCTGGATGCAGCGAATTTTTGGGTAACACCTTCCGAACGAGACACGCTGAATGATCAGCCTGATTTTCGTGGTGATTTCGGCAACGAATTAAAATTTATCATTCCATGGCGCTACGTAAAAGACAATGACTACTATTTTCGCAGCGGTGACTACCCTGTCGTCTCGCGCTTAAGCAAAGATTTTAGCGATCTGGAAGCAAATGTTTCCTGGTTGATGTACCACGAACTAGGGCATGCGAA
This sequence comes from Paraglaciecola sp., assembly GCA_047622205.1. Taxonomy (GTDB): domain Bacteria; phylum Pseudomonadota; class Gammaproteobacteria; order Enterobacterales; family Alteromonadaceae; genus Paraglaciecola. Next base: position 4,821 of record JBLHNW010000126.1, on the reverse strand, counting down.
TGACTTTTTCCCACCAAATCGTTGGTCTGGGATCAGTCTTTCAACAAACCCATTAAGTTATTCAAATGATGTTGCCGCGTCATCTAGCTCTTTCAGTGCTAATAATCCTTTAAGTTCTGCCTCAATGACGAGCTTTGCCGACGTAAGTTTTGCTGGTGATACTCCCAGCGAAGAACAAAAAAATACCAATGCACAGCAGATCGTAAACTATTTTGAGCCTGATAATGCTCCTGCATATTACAGTTACTCGACGATTAGGGAGGATTACGCCACCTTATTCGAACGTTTTATGATGCTATATCGCTTAGGTGTTAGTGCCGATGTGGCAGTCATAAGTACAGATAATAATGAAGAACTATTAGTTTCCTGGGGGCAACGAGATCGGATCAGCGAAAGTCGGATTCAAGGACGAGTTAACCAGGTTGTAGAACAAATATTACCAGAATTGAACGTTAGTGAAATCCAGGCATCCTTACCTAACTCTATTTTGATGGCTCCACAAGTAGACTGGTTTACTAACATTGACTTGAGTGTCATTGGAACTACCCAGTCTCGGGATCAGAAAAACCGTAAGAAAGTACCACGTAACCCAAATGATTATTGGCAAACATACCGTCATGGTCCTGCAACTCCGGGCAGTGACAAATGACATAAATCCGGGAGCCGTTGATTTTGACGGTATCATCGAAAAACGATTCAATAATTGCCTAGAAAATGTGGGAAGCGCCTACAGCTTAAAACTAACATTAACTATTGGATCCATAGTGCCTTACTAGTTATTGCGTAATCCACCTTGCTGCGTCGCTTAATGTTTTTTGAAAACCACTCATAGGCTTTATAATAAAATCATCAGATATAATTTCATGTGGTTTATCACTTTTCTTTAGCGTTGTATTTAAGGTTTGTAAACTTTCAACACTTAAATCAAGTTGGGCTTCATGTGGCTGATATGTAGAGCCTATAGCGTAATACAACCTTGCTTGATTCTTCATTTCGATATGCGCACCAAATATTGCAGATACTTCATTATTGTTAGCAAATATTGCCAGTCTATCAATACTATTTCGATATGCGTCCCAGTCTTTGACATAAATATAACCGGGATACAAAGTGTCCCCCGTCATAAGCCATTTTGTTTGGTGATCATAAATGGTTATGGCTTCTTCTTGATGACCAGGTGTAGGTATGACTGTGATTTTTCTTTCGCCTAGTTCAATCGTTTTTTGCCCTTGAGGCCATTGAGTAAACCCAAAAAATTCATTAACGTCTGCTGCTGATGTCTTGATTAATCTAACATTCGAGCGTCCATCAAAATCAGCATCGCCTTTGTAATGGTCGCTGTGCCCATGAGAATGTACTACAAGTACCTCTTTTTTGGAGAGCTGCTCTTTACCAAGTATATTTTCTAATTCCTTATACAAAGAAAACTCTGAATTATCACCTAGTGCTCCAGTGTCTAGCACTAAGACTTTTAGTTTGCCTACTAAAATATATATAAAGGGAGCCTCAAAGGTTAAACATTTGTTTTGTCGAATGATAAAGCTATCTTCGTCATGTTTATAAACATCAATCGCTGGTTCTTGATTGGTATCGCAATTGGGAGAGCCGTGGTTCCAGTTGGTTTTAGTGATGATCGTTTTATGTTTAATACTCTTTATTTGCTTGTTCGCATCAGCTTCTGATTGAGAACTGCAACCAACAGCAATTAAAAGTGAAGTTATAAATAAATAAAATTTCATATGCTCTCTCGAAAAATAGCGCTACGTTACATTGGTGTAAGTTTTAATTAAGCTGGAAACTTACACGACAACAGCACATTAGGCGACTATGTATATACCAATGCCACCTCAAAATGACGGATTCAGAGCGATTGGGGTGCTTCAATTCAAGGCACCTCCTTGAAAGAATGTCGTATACCTTTTGAAAGTTGACAACGCCGGAGTGAAGTGCACCAGACGTTCCGTCCAGGCAGTTTTAAAGCCATTTATACGGCGTCGAGTATTTTTGACTTAGCCCCCCTTTCTTTTAAACATAGAACGCCTACAAATAGTCACCTTGCCTAAATGGCTTTAAACTCCGGCTGAAACGCGCAGTTTGAGGTGACATGGGTATAGATATTATGTTTATTCGCTTCGCTCTGATAACGTCGCTAAATATACAATGAGTTCTCGTATCGGTGCAATATAGTTACAGAGATGAATCAACTAGTCAGCCAATATAACATCCTGTATCTATTGGAATATCTATGCACTGAAATAGATTTTCAAAGTAGGCATTTTAGTTTGCTGCACATCCCCTATCTCTTGAACCTGTCTGATTATTTTAATTCCGAAGTGAGCAAAAATCACCTAAGCCGCAGTTGTGATAACGCTTGAGTGAGTGAATGCAGATTGGTGCGCGCACAGCTTGTCTATTGTTTACCGTCACTAAATAACAAAGGCGCTCGCAAAGTACGAAGGATTTAGTTGCAATTCCAAAGGGAATTCCATGTAGATAGCCACATGACAATGATCATTGATAATAATGACTACATGAGATTTCCAATTATATTTGTGTCACTTTGTTTGATACAAGCATGCGGTGGCACGAGTGGTGTTAACGAATCAGACCGGAAACCGCCACCCCCACCGTATTGGGAAGTATCAACTCCCGATTTTAGTTTTGACCCAGATCGGCCTGTTGTCACTTTGTTAGGTGCGAGTGTTGTTACGCTTGCAGTGGGTGAAGAGTATGATGATCCAGGGGCGGATGCCAATGATTTACAAGACGGTGACCTGTCCGCCAGTATTGTTGTCGACTATCAGGTAGACAACTCTGTGCCTGATGACTACTTCATTCGTTACCAAGTCTCCGACTCCTCTCAAAATGCCGCCAATGACAGTGTGCGGATCATAAGAGTGGTTGACGATATGCCCGTTGATATTTCGCCACGCCCATTTGGTAAAACACAGTCCCATCTTGGCTACATCGAGCTCTTACCCGACGATTACGGCTTAGATTCGCAACAAAAATTTCCGCTGTTAATTTATAACCATGGAGATGGTGCTAATGTAGAGTTTAGCGGAAATGCGCCCCTTGTTGCACTTAGTCAGCTTTTGGGAAATGCGGGGCCCCCGCTACTTCTAAATAGTGGCAAATGGGATGCCGACTTACCTTTCATTGTTTTGGCTCCGCAATTCGATAATATCGCCAGTATTGATGTGGCGGAACGAATGAATGCTTTCATTGACTACGCCATAAACACCTATGCGGTTGATGAATCAAGGGTGTATATGACTGGTTGGAGTCAAGGCGGATTTTTAAGATTTTTTATGCCACGGAGCATCCAGAGCGTATTGCGGCCTTAATTTCTATTTCTGGTGGAATTCCAGTTGATGCGGACAATTTACCTGAGAATTTCTGTAATATTGAAAAAATTCCGGTGTGGGCTTTTCACGGTGACGCGGATGATATTGTCTCCGTTAATAGCAGTATCGAAAGTATTCAACTTATAGAATCAAATTGCCAGCCAAGTGTAATGCCGCGAGTGACTATTTTTGAAGGCATAGATCACATTCTTCACCACGCAGTTTTCAATTTAACCTCAATGCAAAATGGCAGTTTAGAGTACACTAGCGACCCGAATTATGATCCTTATGATCAGAGTATTTTCGAGTGGCTTTTAAGTTTCGATTTAGATGACCGGTAAAATTATTTACAAACACGCCTATCATCATAAAATACAAAAAATTATTTTATCGATTCATTTTCGTGCTTGCACTGTTAATCACTATAGTGAGTGACGCCATTTCTCACGAATCGCGCTTGGATTGTGAACAATTAAGGTGACGCGTAAGCGTATTATAGGTTGAGTGAGGTCTTTACAAATGGAATGGTGAGTTTACGTTGCTCTTGTAGGGACATGACATCAAGTCTATCCAAAGTATTCATGAGAGCAGGCATATCGCGACGCCAATGGTTGACCAAATACGTAGCGACCTTTTTGGGCATGCTTAACCCTCTTTGTTCTGCGCGTTTTATCAATGCTTCACTGCGTTGCACATCATCTAGAGCTTTCAATTTATAACTAATACCCCAACTTAGTCTGGATATTAAATCTGCTAATTCCAACTCCAGGTTTTTGGGGCTGGCGTTGGCGGTAATGACTAATCGACTCCTGCCATTTTCTTTAACTCGGTTAATTAAATCAAAAACACCAACCTGCCATATTTTCGAACCTTGGAGCGCACCAATATCATCTAAACAAATCACTTGGCTATGCTCCAAATCCTCAAGCATTTCAAGGGAAAACGATTCCTTGTCATTAAGATCGAGATAAACACAACTATGTGAGGTGTTTTGTGCCTGTTGGCAAACGGCATATAACAGATGACTCTTGCCTACCCCTGCATCACCACTAATAAATGTTAGCCATGGTATGTCAGGTGAATTATTGCCTTGCTCGGTTAGACCGATTAACATGCTCACTAACTGCTGGTTATTGCCCGCCACAAAACTATCGAAGGTTTCTGCATCCCTGAGATTGACTGGCAAGGAAAGTTGTTTACTCATTACTATTCCAAATAAACTCTAATCCTTGTTTAGCTTGTCCATACTCATTCAAAACAGGCTGTATTTTATTATCTAATGCAAGAGCGTTGATCAAATCGTTTGTGTCTCCCAACAAACTAAGCTGAAAGATGGCTTCAGGGCCTTTTTGCTGAACTAGGGATGCACTAGAAACTACACTTAGACTATTTAAAAATTTAAGTACTTGAACGTATTTTACAAGAGAGTCCACATTAGTGATTTTTATCTGTGATTTTGCCGCGTCAGGGTCCA
>JBLHNW010000125.1:0-8956 GCA_047622205.1 Paraglaciecola sp. | reverse complement strand
TCCCTTTGGCTATATGCGGTTTTATTCTATGCATTACATTCTACCAATACCGACTTGTGCCGCGGCTGCTATCGGCTTTAGGTTTATTGGGGTATTTTGCTTTATTACTAAAAGTACTGTTTGATTTTTTTGACCTTAGTTTGGGCGGGCAATTACTGTTTATTCCAGGAGCTATATTCGAGTTATTACTGCCACTTTGGTTGATTGTAAAAGGCTTTAATTTGAACGAAAGGCCAAATTGCATCAGCGGTCAAGTAGTGTAAATAATATTGATGACAATCGGTAATTTAGAACCTAAACGGCTATAAGGCAAAGCCACCTTCTAAGAAGGTGACTTCTTTAACTATTAGCTTCCTTGCCTATCTAAGCGTCAGTATTTAGCTTCAATTCTTACCTAGCACTAGGCCTTTAATATGAATAATAAACAACCAGCAGAGAGCTAAGTATAATGAGTACGAAAACGGAACGAAATCTTCAATATTTTTACGCCAGAGTAGCAGGATTATCTTATATTATTTTTACTGTCGCAGGGTTTGTTAAAAACTTTGCATTGAATATCAACCTATCAGATATAGATGCTATTCAAGCAAGCAGTATGTTTGAAAACGAAATGCATTTTCGCTTAGGAATTGTGGCAGATATAATAATATTCCTTGGTGTTATTATGGCTTCAGTGTCATTTTATGTTGTTCTAAAATCAGTAAATAAGCAACTAATGCAAACAGCTTTGTGCCTTAGATTAGTTGAGATAATTATTGGCGGGATTGCTGCTGTTATCAGTATGGCAATGCTGGCCTTGTCGAGTAAAACATATCTCTTAGAAATGTTTGACTTGGAGCAACTACGTATAATCATCCGTGTAGCTTCAAGCTTTAGATTGCCTGCGAATGAATACAGCTGGATATTTATGGGGTTTGCGGGAGTAATTACATTTTATTTGTTTTTTAAATCTCGTTATATACCAAGAATTTGGTCAGTGTGGGGAATCATTACTTACTCGAGTTTGATTCTGTATCCTTTGGCTAAACTACTTATACCTGATTTACCTCGTGAAGTTATGTTTGTGATGTTTCCAGGAGCTCTTTTTGAACTAGGAGTCGGTATTTGGTTGTTAACCGTGGGAATAAAGATTCCAAAAGATAATATTATAGTGCCGAATAAAGAAACCAAAGCGGACTAATAAAGCTTGGCTTGGCTAAATGCGATCACAAGTATAGCCAAGCCTTACTCGCTCGTTATATGAGGGATTATTGACTCGTTACGCTAAACCGTTTCTGTCCAATTATGGGGGTAGAGTGAACGCTCGCGATTCACTCTTAACGGGCATTAAGCATTTCATTTATTTACTTCAACTAAGATGCAAACATGATGAAACTTCAATGTAAATGTTCAATCTATATCTTCCGTCAACTTGGGGTTAGTTCACTCAAACAATTAAATCGGCGAATTTATTACAAACTTATTCCAGAATATATTGCTGATTGATGTAGAACGTAAACCGACTGTCTTTGACGATATGTGGATTCAGGTTCAATTTAACTTTATAGTTGCTCAGCGTAATAAGAATCATTGTCTCTGGTAATCAAATGGTCGACCTTTTTCCCACAGTTATATATTCCTGCATGATAGGAATGGCAATACCCGCTTTGTTAGAAGTTTTAATAAGGCCGAAAGAAAGACAAAATATTTTCCTTAAAGGTCTGTTGTTGTTATTGCTGATTCATTTTGCGGGTGAGCTTTTTATATATTCAGGTGCATATAAATATGCGCCAACTCTAGCCGGTGCACAATTTCCGTTTAGAGTTTTACTTGGGCCAGCCCTCTATTTTTATGCTCATGCAATGATGTCACCAGACAAAGCAATAGATAAACGCTTGACTGCATTGGCTTTATCAGGACCTATTCTAGTTTTGCTGGTGATGCTTCCTTTTATTTTTATGATTAGTCCCGCAGAGAAACTGGCCCTAGCTAATCCATCAACTAGAGACCCGGGGCTTTGGCAAATTGCGTTATTTACCTGCTTTTTCGCGACTTTTATATTTATTTCACTCACCCTTTTATTCTTAGTAGCCACCCTAAAGCTCCATAACTCCCACCGTCAACAACTCATGGAGCGCTTTTCTGAAATTGAGCAGCGTTCACTAGATTGGTTTAAACCTGTGCTGGTTATATGGGGAGCCGCATGGTTAATGTATTCAGTCGAGTTTTCTCTAGGTGCGCTGGGGTGGTTTTGGATTGGTTCGGGGAAATTGCTTCCAATTCTTGAGGCTAGTGCACTGGCTATTTTTATACAGAAGGCATTAAGCCAAAAAGTGCTTAACGAATCTGAGAAAGGTTTACCTCGTTCTACTCAGACTAGAACAGCTTTACTTAGCCCAGAAAAAATGCAATTGATTGCGTCAAAACTGGAACGTGCAATGAAAGAAGATAAGTTGTTCTTGCAAGATAACTTATCTTTAAACAAACTATCTGAATCCATCTCTGAAACTGAAAACCACATTTCAGAAACACTCTCTCAATTTTTACACACCAAATTTTTCCAACTTGTTAATGGCTTTCGAGTCGAAGAAGCGAAGAAGGCTTTACAGGATAGAGACAAGTTAATCACTAGTATCGCCTTTGACGTTGGTTTTAATTCTAAATCGACATTCAATACAGCTTTTAAAAATGTAGTTGGTTATAGCCCATCAGCATACAGAAATTTACTACTCGAAAATAAACAAAAAATACTTTGAAGAAATACGTCTGAATGGGGCTATTTGGAATACATGATCTGTTTTCACTAAAGAGGACACACTAATAATGGAATATAATCCAATTATTAAGGTGTTAAATGACAAAGCGAACAATTTACAAATGACGGCTATTGACAAAATGAGTTCAAAGCTAATGTCTGCGAAAGAATCATTGTTAACGTTCAATGACCGGATATGAACGGCAGCAATGAGCGATCAGCAGACGGTGGGGGGGCTTTTTTTTTAAAAAAATATTATGTGGAAACGGTTAAGTTATAGACAAAAAATAGCCGGACTTATACCCCCTTAAGTGATACAGAAGGGAAGTAAATATGGAAAATATGAGGAATCATGTATTTTGATTTTAGGAAAAATGACGTTTTATTTTACCTCGGCCATTTAAATCTCTTGGTATGAATGCTGTTGGGCACGATAGTTTGCTCTTATATAGGCACAAAAATAAGGTTAGCCGCCAATAACGAAAAACTTATTTTGGTGATTAAAATCTTATTGAGTTTGATGGCGCTGAGAATGTTAATCGTGACACTAGCATTCTAGAAATTCATAGAAAAATGAAAGAGTTAATGTCATTAGCTACACAAACGATATAAACAAGTCCATATACTCATTGTTTACGTATAGTACATATTAACGCCTTATTGTTTAACCCTATTGAATAACCACGTTGGATGCAATCTTGTTGTTTTTAGGCTTAGAGGTCGTCCTTATTGATTACAGCGAGAACCTATGAAAAGTTTAGAACTTATCATTGGAATATTAATGACGGTGATTTTGCTGTCTGCTTGTAGTGCTGTTTCATCACAAAGTCATGAGCATGAAGCTATGCATAATAAACCTATGAATGAAACACCTATGAAAAATAAACCCAATCACCATACTAAGACGGGCTTTCAAAATGATCCTTTTGTCGAAACTGCGGCAGCCAAGGGGCCTCGCTTTTATCTGCGTAGGGCATTGGATTCTTTGTTTGTGCCAGATGTTCCCGATGGGCACGTTTTGTTCGAGATTGAATCAGCTCAACTCTTAAAGAGCGTTACGGGTGAACGAATCACTTGGCTGGGCCACGCCAGTTTTTTGATAAGAATATCGGGTATAAACGTGTTAACCGATCCGTTTTTAACTGATTACGCCAGTCCGGTGCCATTTGCTGGGCCGAGAAGATTCGTTGGCGATGCTATTCCAATAAATGAACTACCCGCTATTGATGTCGTTATAGTTTCCCATAATCATTATGATCATTTGGATGATAAAACCGTTCGCAGTTTGCCCAACAAAGACAATATCAATGTTGTTGTGCCGTTAGGATTGAAGTCTTTTTTTACTGAGAGAGGCTATAGCAAGGTAACTGAGTTAGATTGGGGCGACTCAAAGGCTATTGGTAAGTTGAAGTTTACAGCATTATCGGCCGTTCATGATTCGGCCCGAAGTGTAAATGATAAAGATAAAACCTTATGGTCTTCTTGGGCGATAGAGGGACAAGAAAAGAAAGTTTTCTTTGTTGGCGATTCAGGTTATTCAGATACTATTTATAAAAAAATAGGTGAACAGTTTGGTTCTTTTGATTACGCCATACTGCCAATCGGCGCTTATGAGCCAAGGGAGTTATTGTGGATGTCTCATGTTACACCCGAAGAAGCTGTCGCCGTTGGTTTGGATGTTAAAGCTAAAACGTTGATAGCTTCTCATTGGGGAACCCTGAGCAGTTTATCGGACGAGCCGCCATTCGAACCACCAGTTCGTTTTAAAGCGTCAGGAATTGAGGGCGGTTTTTCTGAGAATGATATCTGGGTTATGAAAATTGGTGAAACTCGACCTATGTCTACCTCTGTAAAACCTACTTTATAATCACGTTGCGTAATCAAAAAATTTTCTATGTTCTACCCCAGCACTATTAGCGTTTACTTTGTTGGGGTGTTTGAGTTCTTTCCAACTGGTTACCATACTTCCAACGTTCAGATGTGGAAAATCAACAGCGGTGACACTAACATTAGACATACAGTTACCCAGGCTGCCTAGATTCGCTAAGTTAATGGTTAGTTCAATCCAACCTGACTGGCTCCTGTGAGCGATCAACGGTCGGTGGCGTGAGCCCCATCAATCAACTATTGTAGCGCCAAAGCGGACATTGACAATTCCAACCAACAGAGAAAGAAGGAGGTCAGTAGGATTGTTTAGTTAGGATGGTTATACGCAATTTTGCCGAATGAATGTTTCTTTCTTATCTATCATTCTTTCACGTTCCTCGTCTGTTGGGCGTATGAGATTCCCTTCGCCATCAGTTATAGTAATAATCCCTGGCTGCTTCAGAAGAAAGAGTTCGCTGCGGAGAGTTTTGCACCACTGTTTAAGTTCTGCCTTTCTTTGCTCAGCCTGTTTTTGTGTGATTTCTCTTTTTATCTTACGGGCCTCATATCTTTGCTTTTGGTCCTTAATTAAACGGTCTACATTTTCTTTAGATCGCCGAACGTCTTCTTCAGAAGGAGCTGGTACTGTTTCAATTTTTTCAGGCTTGCAATCTGCTGGCGGGCAGTCTCCATAATGAACATTGCCTTCTTTATCAACCCATTTGTACACTTCAGCGAACGAGGCTTCTGCAAAGGCTATTGACAAGAATAGAACTAATATAATTTTTGCCATTTCCAATCCCTTTGTATTTGTTGTGTAGCGACTACTTATCGCCTATTTTATGGACATCTTGTTATGTTTTGAAGACTTACAAACTTGTATCCTACTCAAAAATACAGTGCTTAATATTGTTTTAGCTTGAAACAGAGTACATTGACCTAAATCAATTATTGACCAATGAAGTAGCCCATTTCAGGCAGGAAGGCCAAACAAGACAGCAATTTTAATTCTAAGCGCCACTGAATACGAAGGTCTGCAATCTGCTAGCTTGAGACGTTCACTATAAGGCTCGCCAACGACCGTTCCTGGCACATTGCCGACGGATAGAGGAAGTTGATGTTGAAGGGGTTTAGCAGCAAAATACAGCAATGTAACTCTAAGTGCTAATGACGGCTATGTCGGATAACCAGTCCTTAACATTGAAAGCCCTAATGTCCGCTTTGGTGACGAAGCGGAACAATTATTGAGTTGAATGCAGCTCGAATAAATGACTATTTGTATCTTGTGATTCTAAACGAAAGTCCATTCTCTGTAGATCCTATGGAGATAAAAAACATTAAGGTCCTAGCAACTATATTTGAAGGAGGATTCAATATTGTTAAATCTAACAATCTCAAGGGTAGAAAATAATATAGTATGTAGTCGAACAATGTGTTGAGCACAACCAGTTAACAATAAAGCGCTTAGTAATAATTTTTTCATCTTTATTCCAATATGTAATCGCTTTATATAAAGCTCACATCAATTTAGTTTGTTTAGGATTTTATAGGGAGTAGCCGTTCAAAAGTATTTAAAAATTGTGTGATATTTGTGTTCATTTACTTACAGATAATCAACCCATTAAAACAGAAAGGATCACAACCAAGGGGAAAACAGTTTGTTTTAAGTAAACATAAGTAAAGTTAACGTAATGTTCTGGTAGTGGGATCGTTTTGCAGGCTCATTTTATGATCAAAAAAATAGTGTTATAGAACGAGAATAATATTTATGAATGCTGCATGCTCATTACTGCCCGTAAAGTGAATGTCCTGAGCGCCGCACTAACACAATGACTCACAGCCATTAGCAAACCTAGAGTTAACTCCCCGCGCCGTCATACATCAGTTTACGATCTGAGGGTAGTGAGGACATTAGCCAGCATTCATGTTTGGCTGATAAATTCTCACGTTATTTCGACCATCATTTTTTGCACAATACATGGCTGCGTCGGCATTTTTGATAAGCATGGCTTCATCACTACCATGCTCTGGGTAGGTAGCAGCGCCTATGCTTGAAGTGATTCTCAAACTTTGTTTGGCTAACTCGAATGGCATACTGAGCGCATGACGAATTTTTTCTGCAACTTCAGAGGCATCTTCTTTTGTTTTGGTTGTGGGTAACAACACAATAAATTCATCTCCACCTATACGTGCCACAGTGTCGGACTCACGCAGACAGCGTTTAATACGTTGAGCCACCTCGCTCAACAATAGGTCACCTACACTATGTCCGAACGAATCGTTAATGGGTTTGAATTCGTCCATGTCAATGAACAATATACTTAGGCTTCCTTTTTCGCGTGATGCGATCAATAGCGCCTGCTGTAGGCGATCTATAAACAGCCTCCTGTTTGGAAGACCTGTCAGAGTGTCATGCAAAGAGTCATGCAGTGCGCGCGCTCGACCTGTCAGCAGCAGCCAAACAATCAATGTCAATGCGATGCTGGCAGTAGAGCCAACCAGTGCAACCATGATTGGTTGGTCAGTATCGACACGCAAATTAAACGTAGGCAATGGACGAATACGAATTGTCCAGACATGATCTACTACAGTTATAGGATAAATTTTATATTCTTTAGAATTCAACGGTTCTCCCAATGATAACGATTTATTAGAATCGTACATGAGCGTTTCGTATGATATGACCTCACCATCAAAAATATCAATATCTAGGTCGTTAGCATACTCTCCATGCACGCCTCTCATAAAGTCATTCATTCGAAAAACTGAATATGCCCAGCCGATGATGTTCTCCTGACGTTCAGTAATTAAAGTATGTGGCTTATCTCTTTCGTAAATCGGCAGATACATTAAAAATCCAGCCTGCTCATTATTACCAGATTCCTGAACTAATCTAACTTTACCAGACAGTGATATATTGTCACGATCAATAGCCCTTTGCATGGCGTTATGGCGCACTTTTTCAGAGAACATATCATATCCGAACGCCCGTAAATTACGGTCTGAAAACGGTTCAAGGTAGATGATTGATGAGTAAACCTCACGCTTACCTTTAGGGTAGATTGAGTAGGCTGGAAATCCTTTTTTACGTATAGCATCTACATGCTTCTTTTTTGATGCCGATGGAATCAAAATAGAAAACCCCAACCCCTGTATTCCAGGGAAATGATCTTCCAAATGAAGCGAAGAAGCGTAGCGTTTGAATTCCTCTCGTGAGACACTTTCTGATGCCTTGAATAAGCCCCCAGTTCCGCGCAGCGCTTCTTGATACGACACTACGCGATTTTCAATGAGCTTGATTGCCTCTCTCACTCGGAAATCGAAATAAGTTTGAATATTTTTCTCAGTAGCAGTCTGAGCAGAATGGAATGCTATATAGCTGACGATCAAGCTGCTGATGAGCATCAGCAATGATAAAATTAATGACTTTGAATATCCTGTAAAGTTTGCAATATATATTTCACACCAATCTTGTCGGATCCTTGAATAAATCTAATCGCCTTTCTATTCAAAAGGATATGACGCGCATACAAATGTATAGTATATATAGCGTAGTTTACTTGTGGTTGATTTTCAACCCGAGTTGCTGGAATGGACTCCCCTAGATGAAGTAGACACTAATAAAGTGCTTAATGGAATGAACTCAGACCATATAGCAGACAAGCCTAAATTTTGAACTTTGGCTGAAAATGCTAAAGATTGCTGTCATTAGTAGCAATGACTAGACTGTCTGCAATGGTGAGTATAAGTAATACAAACACCCTATCCGATATAATCAACCCATCGTGTGATCACAAAATTCCGGCTTATAGCGGTGACATCAAACCAATACCCTAATAATTTGACGCAAGTCTGTTTGTTTTGAGGTCGATTATGTCCTCATTCTTTTCATTTACAAAAATAGAACAAACGCTACCCTGCTAGCGCAATGGCAACATTATCCTTGTTTTGTTGTATTCACTTGACTGTCGCTTTTTTCTTCAATTTGTGGAGGAAGCGTTTGCAAGGTAAATACTTTTTTACCACGTTGAGCACCAAGTGCCACCCGATACGTGATGCTATGGCCATGTAAGTCTTGCATTGGATCAGGCGCTAAGCCATCAAGATTTAGGTAGCTGTTGTCACTTTCTTCAAGCAGCAATCCCTGCTTAGTCAAAAACCGCGCTACGCATTGACTGAGCTTATGCACCAAGGCGTTCAACTCTATTGCTGTTGGTGCTTTTACCCGTTTAAACAACTGCTTCTCTTTGTTGAAACCATCCATGTAAATGCCGTCTAGAAATAACATGTGAAAATGCACATTCAAGTTTAGTGCCGAGCCGAATCGCTGGATGAAGGTAACTGCCCCTGTCCTTG
>JBLHNW010000124.1:0-9083 GCA_047622205.1 Paraglaciecola sp. | reverse complement strand
ATTTAGAATCCAAGTCATTTCACTGAGAAATGATATTGGCTGAACTGCTAATCCAAATAGGTCTACTCAATCACAAACCACATATCCCAACCACAAAAAAACCGACGTCTGGTCGGTTTATGTTTACTTGCAAAAAATGGTATTCGTGACTTGAGCCAGTTTCTTTAGGAATACTGCTCCGCCTGGCCTAACGGCCAAGCATAGGTGCTAGTGTTACAACACTTTTCTGGTGGGCATCACCACGTTAGCGAATATTAACCCTGCCAACAACGACATCAATATAAAGAAAGTTTCCTGACCAATATGATCGATTTTGATAATGTCCTGGCCTGAGATAAACGAATTAAGTCCAATATAGGTTTTTGACCCCGGAACCAGGACAATTAAACCGTGCATAGCAACTATGGTTGAGGGAGCGTTAGCAATACGTGAAAACATATTGGCAAACACACCCAGTGCAAATGCCCCCACAAAAGCTCCAAGTCCATTTTCAAGATAGTCAGAGCTCCAAGTCGATGCCCCGTAAGCAATAAAAGTGGAGGCTATTGCCCATGGCACATGTTTCATACGAGTACGAAATATGGCAACTAGACCCACGCTAAGCATAAGTACGCCAAGCCAGTTGACCCAGAAAGGCAATGTAACAGCCGTTGCCAGCTCTTGTTGACCAAATAATTGGTAGCCCAGACTCACCCCTAAAAATGCTCCAAAATACAGTTTAAATAGCTGCATCATGGCATCCATTACCCGAGCGGTTCCCGATACCAAGTTGCGTGATGATAATTCAGCTAAGCCCATGGTCAACGACAAACCAGGTACTAAAATGATCAATGAGGAAAGAATGATCAGCCAGATATTAAATCCTGATGATGAATAATGGTTAATGGCACAGGCCAAAAGGCCTACTGAAAACGAAGCCACGGGCTCCAACATCAGACTAACCCGTCTTGAACGACCAGCCCAAAGAGTCCAAAAGTACACCATCAAGCCCAACAAACCAGAATATAAAATTTCTGACCACCCGGCCCCCATCAGCATCGCAAATGCGCTGGTAGACAAGCCAAAAGCAATACCTGTTAGGCTTTTACCATAAGGACTGGGCATAACGTCAATTTCGTCTAAAAGTTTATCTGCTTCTGCAAGTGAGATGTTCCCAGACAGCAACTCATAGGCTAATTCGTCAGTCCGAGACAAAGAATTCATATCCAGGTCACCCGGTTGCATGCGCGCAGAATGGTTATATTCATCTTCATGATGATCACTCCACAACACGATAGATAAAGTGGTGGGCAAAGAGTTAAAGGACGCGTGCAGGCCAAAATGCGTTGCGATTTCAGTTAAGTACGCTTCCAAACGAAACGATGGTGAACCGTATTTATGTAACATTTTACCCAGTTTAAGGATAAAACGGCGGATTTTAATAAACTCTAACTTGTCCATTTCTCTACTACTACTACTTCAAAAATTAGCGCTATGCTTGGGGTACTAAAAAGCCACATGCATATACGACGGGATTAACAGGGCGCGGATTCTAGTGATAGATCGCGCAAGATACAACGAACATTTTTAATCACTTCGAATTAGAATAACTAATGTGAAATTTCACAAATAAAAGATTTTATAACGGCTATGCCGAAACGTGCTTTTTGTTAACCAATGAACAGAACCGATTAACAAGGCATCCAAGCTAAAACCTTATTCAATCTAACCCAGATGCAGGCTAGAAGTACTCCACCGTTACTAGGCTAACGGCTAGAGTGGGCCACTGCACTGAGGCTAATCTCAAACGAACAAGGTAGCTGACAACCATCATAATTCGATCAGATATCCAGGATCATTTGGCGATATTTACAATGGCTTTACATGTAAATCCCCGGTGTGATCACTAGCTGCAAAAAAGAGATCTTAGACAAATGGATGCTAAACAATTAGTTTGATATGTAATATCCTAGTAGGCTGGGTATATTAGGGTGTCTCTCATGTCATTACATTGGATTCTATTGGTTTTATTGTTTAGCGCATCGTCAGCGATTGCGGATGAGATAATAAAAAGGGAAAATCGAATTGCGGTGACGCTGATCCCCCACATATTGAACAAGCCAACAGAAAGGCCTGGCCCTTATAACCGAATTCTCAACACAATTCCCAATATTAAGTCGATATATGTCCCACCTGGTCGGGCTTATAAACTTTTGTTAAATAGGAGCGTGGATTGCATTTTTCCAGCGAGCTTGGCTACGCTCAATAATAAGAAAGACTTTTTGGCAAGTAAACCTGTCAATACGACACAAGCTTATATTTTTTCTAAGGAGCCTTATCTTTCCATACAAGAATTTGAGGATAAAAATATTGCTATCCAGAGAGGGTTCTCCTTCGGCAATATCCGTGGTCGTCTGAAAGCAAACTACATCGAACTAAGTTCTGATAAAGCAAGTATTGGATTTTTGTCACTAGGGAGAGTGGATGGATTTATTGCATATTTGTTGGATGCTGAGACAACTTATAAAATGATGGGTACCGAACTAGATTCCTACCAAGTTGATGAGCCGGTTCATAAAATTGAAGAATCATTTGTTTGCAGATTACACGCGCAAAATATTAAGTGGCTACAGAGCGCAAATAGACATATCAATACAATGGTCAAACATTAAAGAATGATAGTTTGCTTGGTAATTGACCTTTAATTTTGATCATTGCTTTAAGCCATCGAACTTTAGGTTTTATCGAGTTTTTCTATTGCTACAGATAATTTGAACTCTCAGGCTCATCAGCTTATCAAGACATCTAAGATTACATAATACAAAACAACTCATTTCGCTGTGACGTAACCTTAGTTGCTCTGCTAATCCAAATATGTCTACTCAATCACAAAGCACATTATTCCAGGCACAAAAAACGGCGCTAGGTCGGCGTGCGTTCACTTGTAAAGAACGGTACCCGTGGGTTCAGCCAGTTTCTTTAGGAATGCGCTTCCGTCTAACTTAACAGCCAAGCAAGGATGCTTGATTTGTAACTCCGTTATAGGATAACTATCATCAGGGATGTGTATATGATCAACCCAAAATCCCAGACACAAAACGTTGTATAAATTAGGGTGGTTGTCTCTGTAAATACTGAACCGCCAGGCACCAAATTTCAACCGTTCTCTCTGACCCCACAGGTTATAACTTGTACAATACCCTGTCATTGCATGGTATTGTGATTTTCATTTAGTAGTCAGATTTACAGGGAGTAAGATTGAAACATACTACAAGCCATTCCCAATCTGAACGTCCTGAACAGTCAAGACCTGAAGTCGCCGCCGGATTACCTGGTGCTCCATCAGCACTGCACAAATACTTGCGCAAAACAGGAATCGACCCAGACCGATTATCCATCTTACATTTAGGTCGACCACCTAACCTTCGTAAGTACCGCACCCCGCCTTGGGTAAAGCGGATGGCATTAGGGTATGTGTTATGGCTTGCGTTATTTTTACTCGACTTGTATTCAATTGAGCTGTCACCCTACCTTGAAGCCATATTTTCGCTTGTGGTCGGACTGCTTATTATCCAGGTGGCTTGTCAGGTTTTAGTGACCGCCACTGAGCGCTTTGCGGCGCGAATGGGATGGACACACTATGTAGCGGGGACAGCCTCAGAGATCCTTTCTACGTTACCAGAATGCGTCGTCATTGCATTCCTTGTGCCGGTTAGTCCATTGACGGCCTTTATTGTTGCGATGATAACCATCTACAATAATGCTCTGGTTTTTAGTATCTATTCTTATTTTCTGCCAAAAGACTGCAAGGGCAAATACCTGATGCCTAAACCCATAACAGATGCCGGCACGCAAGTGTTGATTGCCGGCGGGGCACTGGGATTGGTGATGGGACTCATCATGTTAATTTTTTCTTCAAACGGACACCCTAAGCATGCATTTGAAGCAATTGACCTGGCTGTGATCGCATTTTTACTGCTGGCCATCTTTGGGGTGTATCTCTATAAGTTGGTGAGAGACCTTGGAAAAGAGGAAGAAGAAGTCCAGAACACACTAAAATTAACCAAGGAAGAAATGGCAGTACGGCAACAAATGGCATTCAAAAATGTGGAGCGAAGCAGTCTTGCCCGAATCATTTTACTGCTAGTCTTAGGCATTTTAGGGGCATTTTTGGGTGGCGAAAGAGTTGCTGATTTTGCGTCATTGGCCATAGAAGAAATGGGACTGAGTGGAATTGTCGCAGCAATCATTCTTGCAGGTTTTGCTGGTATGAGTGAATACGTAATATTGTGGACGTCTCATCGTAAAAAAGAGTATGGAATCGCCCTGGCAAATGCCTTTGGTGGGATTGCGCAGTTAATGTTTTTGATTGTACCTTTTACATTTATTGCAATCGCTTATTATCAAGCATTTGTTAATCCAAACCATCCCGATTTACCTATTTTGTTTTCGGTGCCCAATATTCTACTGTTAATATTTCTCTTTCCTACCCTCCATACTTTGGCGTCACTATTGGAAAATGACCATACAATGGATATTCTTGACACCACAATAATGGTTGCCCTAGTGGGTTTATTGCTATTACTGCTAGTGGCTTATGGGGCCGTTCCTGGATAAAAAGCTGCGGTAATCTGCGGCAATCCAACCTGCTGGTTCTCCCGTTAGCCAGCCGGGGGCTATAGTGCGAACGAAATCGGATCGCTTAAGCAACCATCGGCTTATGTGACCCGCAGATTTAAATTTATTTTCAAACTCAACTTGACCTTGCTATCGCGGCAAGGTTTAAACTTATCTTATCGCTATACTAGATGTGAAAAGGAGAAGATAAATGCAACCCTCAATTCAACTCGCTGTACAAGGTATGACATGTTCGTCATGTGCCGGACGTATTGAGAAAGCCTTGCTTAAAGTTAATAACGTGAAACGAGCCACTGTCAATCTCGCAACTGAGACCGTAACAGTTGAAGGCAACACAAGTGTTACCGAGCTAGTAAAAGCAATAACTGGAGCCGGATATGAAGTGAGTCCTGAGACACGTCAGTACAAGGTAACAGGCATGACTTGTGCTTCCTGCGCAAGCAGAATAGAAAAGGCATTACTTAATGTTGCTGGTGTGATGACAGCAAATGTCAATCTAGCAACGGAGCAGGTCAACATTACTCTGCTAAATCAAATTAGTGAGAGCATGCTTAGTGAAGCTGTGCAAAAAGCAGGTTATCAGCTTGTTCCACTGCAGAGCTTGGCTGAACAAGCTGATACGGATGTACATTCACTCCCACTTTACCGCAGTGACAACTGGCCAGTTATAGGTGCGGCTTTGCTGACATTGCCACTGGTGTTACCGATGTTAGGTATGTTATTTGGCTTCAATTGGGTGATGCCTTCCTTATGGCAATGGTTGCTGGCAACACCTGTACAATTTTATTTTGGTGCCCGCTTTTATCGTGCTGGTTTTAATGCCCTAAAAGCAGGGACTAGCAATATGGATCTACTGGTGGCAATTGGTACCAGTGCGGCTTACGGCTTATCGCTGTACCTATGGTATAGCTTTGATGGAGATCATGGAGCACCGCATTTATATTTCGAAAGTAGTGCGGCAGTGCTGACTTTAGTACTATTGGGAAAGCTATTGGAACAACGCGCCAAACGGCATACCACTGATGCGTTGCGTGCATTGGAAAGTTTAAAACCGACTACCGCTAACGTATGGCGTAATGAAAACTGGCAATCTGTTCCTGCAATTCAGTTGCAACTTGATGAAAAAGTAAAAGTGTTACCCGGCGAAAGGATCCCTGTCGATGCTAAAGTCATCACTGGTGACAGCCATGTTGATGAAGCGCTTATTAGTGGTGAAAGTATGCCCCTGCTCAAGACTATCGGAGATAAAGTCACTGGTGGCTCAATTAACCTTGATGGAGTACTCGAGTTAACAGCCACTGCTGTTGGTGCAGAATCCACACTCGCGAAAATTATCCACATGGTCGAACAGGCTCAAGGCGCCAAAGCGCCAGTCCAGGCCCTGGTGGACAAGATCAGCAGCGTGTTTGTACCATTAGTGCTTCTTATTGCAATGTTAACCCTTCTTAGTTGGGGGATTATCAGCGGGGACTGGACTCAGGGTATTCTGCATGCCGTTGCGGTGCTTGTCATTGCCTGCCCCTGTGCCCTGGGTTTGGCGACACCTGCCGCTATTATGGCCGGTACCGGAACGGCTGCCCGCCACGGTATACTAGTAAAAGATGCGCGAGCACTGGAACAGGCAAAGCAAACCGATATGGTAGTATTTGATAAAACTGGAACTTTGACTGAAGGCAAGCCTGAATTAGTTCAGTTGACAGCGTTTCACAGCGATCAAAAAGAATTACTAACGCTGGCATATGGCCTACTGCAAAATAGTGAGCACCCTTTGGCTAAAGCAGTAGTCAAAAGGGCACAACAAGACGATATTAGCTTGCCTGACGTAAAACGCTTTAAGGTAGTTGCCGGCAAAGGGGTTCAAGGCGAAAAAAATGGCAAGCAATTGTTGCTCGGTAGCAGTCGTTGGATGGAAGAGTTGGGGATAACACTACCATTGCAACAAATAACCACCAAAGGTGCATCCGTTTCTTGGCTGGCAAGTAAGCAAGGCGACAGTATGGAACTGCTTGGTTTGTTGTGTTTTTCCGACAAAGTTAAAGTACAAGCAAAATACGCTGTAGAGGCTCTAAAACATAGGGGCATCAAAGTAGCGATGTTAACCGGTGACGCGGCAGCAAGTGCTGAGCAGGTAGCAAGCAAATTGGGACTGGACGATTATCAGGCTGAGGTATTACCAGAAGATAAAGCGGCAGCAATTGCACGCTATCAGCAGCAAGGCTATCAAGTGGCGATGGTTGGCGATGGAATTAACGATGCCCCTGCCCTTGCCCAGGCCGATTTAGGCATTGCCATGGCTACGGGTACAGAAGTAGCAATAAGCGCCGCAGCGATTACACTAATGCGAGGTGATCCTGCGTTGGTGTCAGCAGCAATATCGCTTGCATCAGCAACCTATCGAAACATTCAGCAGAACCTGTTCTGGGCGTTTGCCTTTAATACCATAGGGATCCCTTTGGCAGCGCTAGGTTATTTAAATCCGATAATAGCGGGTGGAGCTATGGCATTTAGCAGCGTGTTGGTAGTGACCAACGCATTACGCTTACAACGTAAAACGTTTTAAGAGGGATAAGATGAACAAATTACTAACCATTGGTAATGCTGCCAAAGCGAGTGGTTTAACCGCCAAAATGCTCCGACACTATGAACAGTCAGGCTTGCTGCCCAGGCCACCGCGCACCGAAGCAGGATATAGGCTATATAACAGTGAACAGCTTAATCAACTAAAATTTATTCGACAAACACGCAATCTGGGCTTCTCGTTGCACGATATTAAATCATTACTTAGCCTCTGGCAGGATCCTCAACGGGAAAGTAGAGCAGTTAAGCAGGTGGCTGAGCAACATCTGGCCGAAATTGAGAGCAAAATTTCTGAGCTGCAACATATGCAGCAAGTGTTAACTACACTAGCGACCAGTTGCCGCGGTGACAACAGTCCAGACTGCAGCATATTGCAACAATTGGCTATAGGCGATTGATCCGCGCATCCTATAAATTATGATACAAGCCATAGGACACTAATTTTGGTATTTAATACTGCACCAGTACTAATGTTTTCTCATCGTAGGAGAAGTCAGAACCTCGAATTTCAGGCATATCGCTAATTTATTGATAGGAAGACTAATTTTATGTTTGGGCCAGTCTGGGAATATCAAGTTTTAAATGGAATCGGATTTGACTTTCGATATCAGAAATATGATTTTGTTGAAACAGATACCGATGACGTAGGTTAGAATCAGCGGTATACGTTTCAAGGCCTGTTGCAAATTCGAACTGAGGAATGCCCGATGGAAAAGATAAAATGCTACAACGCCCTTGTGAGCAGAATCACCCAATGTCTGCTCATAGCGACCTCAATAACTATTGGTGCGTGTTCAGGTAGTAGCAACAATGACATTGAAGTACCCGTTGAAGCGATTGTCGAACCGCCTCCTCAGCCGTCGGTACCACCGTCTTTTTTCCCCGTTCAGGACACGATTCTAGGTACACAGGCATTTACCGCAAATTATACTTTTGATCCAACAACCACGGAATTGGTTGAACAAGCCAACATTGTTCATGACTCAGGTTTTAAAGCTTTCAAATTTGGCTTAAGTGAACGAATCTTTAGTGACTGGGAAACCCAAACGGGTGACAATTCTTTCTACGATTTACCGAATAGAAACAACTACAGTAGCCTTGCTGATATTGCAGCGAACGAACCATCAGTGCGCGCTGTGTTAGACATGGATTTTAAGATCACCAGTATGTGGGTGTACGAACATGGTGAAAGTGAACAGTTTATCGACACATCATCTGCTTATGAGGATATTTATCAATTAACAAAAGACTTGTTAACCCGCTACAACAACAGCGGCAAAGTATTTTTGCTGGGTCACTGGGAAGGAGACTGGGCAGTCATTGGCAATTTTGACCCGAACGTTAGCCAGTTACCTGCCACCCGCAAGGAAAACTATATAAACTGGATAAATAATCGCCAGGCTGCGATAGAAGCTGCCAGGGCAGATACGCCCCATGACAACGTTTGGGTGGGTCACTACGTTGAACTAAATCAAGTAAGTGATTTTGTAGATGACAATCGGGAAAGGCTGGTCAATGGAGTTCTCCCGAATGTGCTGGTTGATGCTGTTTCTTACTCAGCGTATGACGCTGGACTGGATAATATAGAACGAAACTTAAGCACTATAGAAACGTATGCAAACACCACGAACTACCTGGATACAGTGTTTGCAGATAAGAAGATATTTATTGGTGAGTTTGGATTTGCGATGCGCGACCTGCAGGGAATACAAATCAGAAATGCTGATGAACAAAGAGATCTAAGTATGTCAGTACTAACTTCAGCCAGACAGTGGGGCGTACCTCTGGCTTATTACTGGCAACTATACAACAATGAAACCACTTCCAATGGTTTAGAAACCGGATTCTGGTTAATCGACGATCAGAATAACCGACAACCCGTATTTGAT
>JBLHNW010000123.1:0-9090 GCA_047622205.1 Paraglaciecola sp. | reverse complement strand
TAATGCAAAATACAAGCATTGTGTCCACTGCCAACAATGCTGCCATAAGCCGGTTCTCTGGCCCCTTGCATCGCAAATTCATGGTGAATTTCGGCCTGCAACTGATACTCAAATTTCCCCGCCTGAGAAAATTGCATTGCGCGGATGTGTGCCGCGCAGGATATTGCAGATGCTACTCGCATCAACGACGCCTCAGCAGGCGATTTATACAGGCGCATTTCATCCAGAATTGGACGCACATCAACAATATTACCGGGCGCTGTTTTAGATTGTTTAGGCGCGGCGCGAAGTTCCTCCAAAATACTAAAAATCTGTGCATCTGTATCAGGGGAATGCCCCTGGGCGAAATACAAATTTTGGTGGCCGTCGACTAACTCAATTAATTTTTCCTCCAACTCTTCAAGATTAAAAGTCAGATCAAAACCGAATCCCGTCTTCGCTGCTTTCGGTCCGTAGCGCCTGCCATGCCATATTTCTGCACTTGGGTCTTTGTCCAAACAAAATAGAATACTAAGGGCGTTTGGCTGTTGCTGTTGCTCAATGCTATTAGATAAAACCAACCAGGCTTCTGGCTCGGGAAAGCCAGTTAAATACTGAAAGTAGCTGTCCTGGCGAAAAGGATACTCGGTATCACGACTGCGGGTCACCAAATGTGCTGCCGGGATAATACAAATACTATTAGCCTGCAGGGCAGCAAGTAACTTTTGACGCCTGCTGGAAAACTCAGATAGTTCAATCATTGCTTTGACTTATTAAAATTAATGTACAATTTTTGGATGGCTTTGCTGCTCTTCGGGGGATTTGCCCAATTCATTGAAACATAGCATGGCCGTGACTCGCACGTATTCAAGCACTTCGAATAATGCCTGTTCAGATTCTTCACTTTCTGTCATTTCCTCATCCATTCTGGCGATTTCGGAAAAATCTTCCAAGCCCTCTTTAACATCTTCAGAGCAGTTGGTTAAGTCGTCCTGATGCAAACCAAAACCGAGCATAAATCCTTGTACCCAGCTCAATAGGCCCTGGCCTCTGTCGTTAATGGGCGCTGAATCATCGGGCAGACATAAAACCAGAGCAAAATCTGACTCAACCAGCTGTTGGCAGGTAGCATCGTAAAGCTGATTAAACTGCTCTTTAATTTCTGCTGGCAGGCTATCTCCCTGATTGATGAAATCAGCAAGTGCCTCTTGCCAGTCGCGACACTCAAGAGACATACCGCCACCGAGCATTCCGCAAAATATGCCCTGAATTTCAGCAGCATTAACCAAAATATTGTGGCGTTCAAGCAGGGCGGTTAGTTTTTCATATGTTTGGGTTTGACTGTTCAAGCGCTTATCTCATGTAGTTGACGGGTCAATGCTACCATCCTCATGGACCGGTGCCCAGATCGACAGACTAAATGATGGTGATATAGGTATATATCTGCTGCAGAACTGATTATAATAGCCGTGAGAAAGTAATTGGATAAACAAGCTAGTTCACACGTGAGTAGTCTTGTCCCGGTTATCGCCTCATTTTGCCTCCTGGAATGTTTGCCAGTTTAGTAATGTCCCTGGCCGATGCTTAACACCTAGGAAGTTGATTCCATTGCTTTTGTGCAAGCTCGGCTCGTATCGAGAAGCCTGCGGCAATGATGATACTTCCGCCCTGAACTTTCGGTTCACGGGCGAATTCTAGACAGCGGCATTTTGGGAGGCATTCCAACCATACAAATCAAAGACTTAAAGCCTCTCCATTACCCTAGGCATAGTTTCGAGGATAGTTTAAGAAACGTCCGATTTATGCGCATTACTGTACGAAGAAATATGAGCTTATGGTGGTGTAAGTGACTGTATATTACCCTGGGAAATATTAACACTAGGAATGGTTAAATAAGCCCCCCCGTAAAATTATTGAAACTATATACCCATGCTACGCCCAAATACTCCCATTAAAAAAAGCCCTTAGATCACCGAGGTGCTGCCGAATTCTTTTATTATCTCGACCGCTATATTTTCCTGAGCCTTGCGTGCGTCAAAATTCACACACTGCTTATTGTTCCAGGATTTATAACGCTGTATATCTCGGTCGCCAATATTAATGAGGGTCTCCCAAACCATAATGCATTTTTCGATAGAGTCAGCATGAGTGTCGCCAGCAATTTTTGCTAACAGAGTATCCAGAGTCTCTGTCTCAAAATCTAAACCGAGCAAATCGTCTTTATCCAGACGCACATAGGCTTTACTGGAACTATTATAGGCTTGCCACTCAAAATCAAGGGACTTATCAGGCTTACCGGATGTCGCAAAATCACCCCATATATTCATAAATGTACGGTTCATTTGATCACGAGCTTCACCTTCTGGGTAGATATAACTGGAGATAGGTCCGAACTTATAATCTCCACTCACAAAGGAGATGTCGGTGCCATGTGCAGCGCCAATGATATTGGGAAAATCTATAAAGAATGAAGACGCCTGATGATCCCAGTCAAAGCGGTAGGCGAAAAGGGTTTTGTAGCCCGCCTGCTCAAGTGCGTCAAAGGGCTCATCGACACCACGTGCTTTCCAGGCCTGTGAACGTAATCGTACCCAAAAGTTATACAGCTGTGGATCTTTGACTGAAACAACCGGTGGCAACAACTTGGTAAATGGGTAGCTGGTTTCCATAAAATAACGATGTAAACCCAGCCATAGGCTAACTTCATCTTTGTTAGATCCAGATATTACTGGGACATCTTTTGCGTGGAGCGGGTTGCCAAGGGCGCTTGCCAGACCTTCTGCGGGTATAACAATGCCGTCAATAGTGGTCAGCGGTTGATAGTTAATGACACCAGGCTTATCAATATACATTGCCATCAAAGACTCTGGGCTGACATCCTTGAGGATTGTGTGGAGTTGCTCTGGGGTTGTTGTGGCCTGGCTTGTGGCGGTACCTTCAGCGTCCTGATCTTGAGCGGCTAAAAAGTCTTCAACCATGCGCCATGAACCCTGAGTAACATAGGCATTTTTATCCTGATGATTGTAGGCATTTTCTAAGCTGTTACTGATGGTGTAACCAGACTGTGCGATGGCTTTGTGGAAAAGCCCCTTAGATAAAGGAGTAGCCAGCATCGTGTAGACATTATGGGCGCCAGCGGATTCACCAAAGATGGTGACATTATCGGGATTGCCACCAAACTCAGCTATATTGCTTTGCACCCATTTTAAGGCCTCAATAATATCCAAGCTACCAAAATTTGAAGTTTTGTCGAGACCCTCTTGCAAACCTTGAATAGCAGGATGAGTAAACCAACCCAATGCGCCAAGACGATAGTTGATCGAGACCACAATGACATTTTTGTTGGCAACTAAATTACTGTAGTTGTAGTAGTCTTTATGCCCGTTTTTATTGCCTCCACCATGAATCCAAAACATCACCGGGTAGTTTTTATCAGAAAAATCACTCGGTGCGCGGATATCTAGATATAAACAATCCTCCGTACCAACGATGCCCTCACCTGCAAGACCACCGTAACTAGAGGCCTCCTGGACACAGGATGTGACAGGCTTGTCTACAATCGTGTTTTTAGGTGTGTTTAAAGAGCGTGGCGCACGCCAGCGCAGATCGCCCACCGGGGGTTGGGCATAGGGGATATCAAACCAATTGATAACCGAACCAGGCTTGGTAAAAGATTGCCCCTGACTGATACCTGATGAGGTATTGATACTGTACTCTGCAAGGCGATGAACTGCAGGCTCTGAAGCGCTGAAGAGACCACAAGATGAGAGCGATATAATAATAAGTAGCACGCTACAAAGGCTGACTAGCTGTTTCATAATAAAATTCTTTTGATAGTTTTTGCACCACGAACTGACGCGTTTATGTGCACAAGATACGATTTAAATAGCTTATTTGATCACAGTGCTATACCCATGCTACCTCATAATGCGCGTTTCAGAGCCACTGAGGTGCTTCAATTCAAGGCGCAACCATGACAGAATGTCAGCCACCTTCTGAATGGGTTCAACGCAGAAGTGGAGTGTCCCAGAGGCTCCGCCCCGGCGGGTGTTAAAACGCTTCATGCGGCGTTGCCTTACCCACTTTAAACTCCCGCTTAATCCGTTATTATGCGGTAGCATGGGTATATAAACAATAAAATCTAATCGCTGAGTCCAAGAAGACGGCTTTATTTTTTCATGGCTTAAGCGCTTGACTGCCAAAGTAAATTTAAAAATTTGTGGTGAGATAAGCGCTCAATGTATCGTTTATTTCAGCGCTTATATAAAATATCCAGCAAGCCAAACAGAAAAATATACAACATGTGTCGCACCTATGCGACCATTCGCATATCACTTAGTCACAACTTCTGGGATATCGCCGAGAAGATGGGTCACGAATCGCCCGAAATACTCGATCATAAATACGGCGGCTTTATAGGGGAATATCAGGCCTTACAGATGAAAAAATAACGCTAAAATGCACATTAGTGACATAAGTGAAATCCAATTATTAATTTTTCACGTATAAACTTGTTACTTATATAATTTCACCTTGAATTTTTAGTTCACGGACGAATCATAGATAGCATTTTTTTGGGAGGCTACCACCTCTTTTGGGATTAAACCGACACAGTTTTGTAGTGCCTAGGCAATGTTGTTAAAAAATTGAAAAATACTTATAAATGATGTCTTCGCGCATCTAACTAAATTTTTGCTCCTATTGCACATGGGATTAAACTTTTGGGTAATGGAAATTGAAATCAATAAACGCTGAGAACCAGATGAATCAAGAAGAAATGCTCAATACTTACGGAAAAGACGTTATCAAAGCCTTATTACCCATGGCCAAGTGGCAATATGACGATTTTCACAAGGCATTATTGGCGGAGTTTTCAGTGGATAAAGAAGCACAAGTAAAACGGGCTTTACGCATTGTACTACCAAGATCTTGGGATGCTAAAACTATCAGGAAGGCACCTGGTGAGATCAAACATTTAGCCGGTTCTTTCAGTAAACTCGTCAAAGAGCAAAAATTACTCAGTATCGAGCCGGAAAAAAATCCAAAAGTGATGGTGGCATGGTGGCCATGGGGACACGGAGCGACAATATCGGTACGCTTATTTTTAGTAAATTCTTCACCTTATGAGGAAAAAATAGGCTTTCTGCAGAAGCTAAAACACATGTTCACCTGATTGCAGCTTCAAATAAATCATTGTCTAAAGATATCTTGCAAGACTTCCTATTAGTTATTCGGCTAGAATAACCTTAAAGAAATAATAAAAATTGGATTTTTCAATATGGCCATAATTAATTTTGGCTCAATTAATATCGATCACGTTTATCAAGTTGATCATTTTGTACAACCCGGCGAAACCATTGCATCAAGCGATTATATGCGCTTATTGGGTGGTAAAGGCGCCAACCAATCTATCGCACTGGCGAAGGCCGGTACAGACGTCCGTCATGTAGGCAAAATAAATGAATCGGATGCTCCTTTCAAACAAGCAATGATAAAACACGGTATCGACTGTAAATATGTGTCATGTAGTGATACGCCCTCTGGCCACGCCATTATTCAGGTAACGCCCTCAGGTGAAAACGCCATTGTGTTATTTGGCGGCGCAAATCAGGAATTGACCAACAAAGACATAATGCACGCATTAGGCAACGCCAAACCATCAGACTGGGTATTAACCCAAAACGAAACCAGTTCGATCGAGCTTGTATTAACAGAAGCTAAAGAGTTGGGCTTAAAGGTTGCCTTTAACCCTGCACCAATGACTGAATTAGTAAAGAAATTACCCCACGATTGTATTAATTTATTAATTGTTAATGAAGTTGAAGCTGAGGAAATATCAGGCATACAAGATCTGGATTTGATGGAAGCCTACTTCCGTTCAGAATGGCCCGATACCGAAGTGCTTATCACCCTGGGTAAAGCAGGTGTCAGGATGCTCAAAAAGGAGCGCACAATTAACGTTCCTGCATTCGTAGTGGAGGCGGTTGATACGACGGCAGCAGGGGATACATTTATCGGTTTTTTCCTCTCCGCGTATAGTAATCATCAGGACTCAGAAACAGCATTAACCAGAGCCTGCGCTGCTTCAGCATTAGCTGTTATGCAAATTGGCGCGGCCCAATCTATACCGACTAAAGACCAGGTTAATCGCTTTCTTGCAAAACGATAATCACCCAATAGTTTACTAATTTACTTATTTGCTATAAAAACGAGAATGTTATGACCCACAAGATAATTATTGACACTGATCCAGGAATTGATGATGCCATGGCGATTTTATTCGCCTTTCAATCTCCTGATATTGACGTGTTAGGACTGACTAGCGTTTTCGGTAATGTCCCGGTGGAAATGTCGGCACAAAACGCACTTACCTTATGCGAATTGGCCGGAAAAGATATTCCGGTATGCAAAGGTGTTGGCATGCCTTGGGTGGGAGCCGAGTCAGGCTATTCGCACTTCGTTCATGGTGACGACGGTTTTGGCAATATTAATTTCCCGAAATCAAAGCGCCCATTGGATCCGCGCAGCTCAGCACAATTTATAATCGATATGGCACGTCAGCACCCGGGTGAAATAACTATCGCTGCGATTGGTCCCTTAGGAAATCTGGCACTCGCATTGCGCCTTGAACCTGATTTACCCAAGTTGATTAAAGGTGTGACCTTAATGGGCGGTGCCGCTTTTGTACCTGGTAATGTGACACCCGTGGCCGAAGCTAATATATGGAATGATGCCTATGCTGCGGAAATAGTGTTTGCGGCCGATTGGGATTTGAATATGTTCGGTTTGGACGTCACTAACAATGTCTTCTTTAACCCGGGATTTTTAAACCAACTGAAACATGACAACCCGAAATTGGGCGGATTTGTCCATGACGCGGCTCAATTTTACGTTGAGTTTTACTCCGCGAATAGAGACAGTCGAGGTTGCTGTTTCCATGATGCAATGCCTTTAGCCCATTTGATAGATCCAAGTATATTTGAAATGCAAAGAGGACACGCTAGAGTATCGACAGATCCGCTGAATATTGGTCAAACTACCATCGCGCCACTCAACACGACAGCAAGCCCGGACTGGCTAAATGCCAAACAAATTAACGTAGCGGTAAAGGTTGATGAAAGACGCCTGACCCAGTTATACCTTGATACTTATAAACTTTAAGACTAAATAAGTAGTAGACCAAGGTAAGAATATTTAATGGAAATTGCAAAACCTTCCAGAGATGAACAAGAGCGTCTAAAGGCCTTATTCGATTACGAGATATTGGACACGGAGGCCGAAAAAGTCTTTGATGATTTGACTCGCTTGACATCGGAAATATGCGGTACACCAATCGCCTTGATTAGTCTGGTTGATCCTAAGCGGCAATGGTTTAAATCCAAGCTAGGTCTCGGTGCTGATGAGACCTCACGAGACATCGCTTTTTGTGCCCATGCGATTAATCAACGAGAAATATTCGAAGTATGTGACACTCTAAAAGATGAACGTTTTGCAGATAACCCTCTGGTTACATCTGATCCTAGTATTCGTTTTTATGCTGGGGCGCAACTTATTACTCCTGATGGCTACGCTATAGGCACTTTATGCGCTATTGATAAAAAGCCCAATCAACTGACTCAACAGCAAAGAGATTCACTGGAAATTCTTGCACACTCGGTCGTATCGCAATTCGAATTACGCAAACATATCAAACAATTGGAACAAGCAAGCAAACACAAAACTGAGTTTTTATCGAATATGAGCCACGAATTACGCACTCCGCTAAATGCCATAATTAGTTTTAGTCGCTTAATGCTCGAAGATATAAAAACTCTAGATGTGCCGAGTAAGTTTGCAGAATACCTCAAACATATGGATTACAGTGGCGAGCGTCTGTTGAGTGTCATCAATTCGATCCTGGATTTGAGCAAGATTGAAGAAGGACACATGCAGCTTGAGCCAAGTAGCATTCATTCCAGATTATTTTTCGAACGAATAAAGGGCATGCTCGGTGTTTCAGCTGCTGAAAAAGGTATTTTATTTAACATCATTATTGATGACTCTGTCCCCCCTTATATTGATTTTGACGAAACCAAACTCACGCAGATACTCACAAATTTGATTAACAATAGCATCAAGTTCACTACGCAAAATAAACATGTGGATGTGAATATACTCGTCCATGACAATGAATTTGTTATGGTGGTAAAAGATCAGGGCATAGGTATTTCCAAAGCAGATCAACTTAAGTTATTCAACAAGTTTCAACGAGTTGGAAATACCAATATGTATGAAGGCACTGGGCTTGGACTCTCCATTACCAAGGGGCTCGTGGAATTAATGGGGGGAAGTATTGCGCTCACAAGCCGTGAAGATTCGGGGAGTCTATTTAAGGTTGTATTACCTCTAAGCAAAAGCAAAAACGAAAAAGAGGCAGAAGACAAGGGTCCTGATATCTTAAGCTTGTCATGTAAGGTAAATAGCAACATTTTGGTAGTAGAGGATAACTTCATCAACCAGGAAGTGATAAAGGCGATTTTCGGATCTATTGATTTGCCTATTCAATTGGCTGACAGTGGTGAACATGCACTGGAATTAGTTGCAGATTCGACTTTTGATGTGATTTTTATGGACATACAATTGCCCGGTATAGATGGCAATGAAACCACCCGCTTAATCAAACAAAAATACCCTTCCCTGCCTATAATTGGACTATCTGCAGATGCCTTCGAACAACACAATTTTGTGCTTGCTGATGATCAAAATTCAAGTACTGGTATGTCCGATTACTTAATAAAACCGGTTGAGCGACAACAATTAATTCGCGTACTAAATCGTTTTTTACCTTATGTCGATGAGTCTGAAGAGGAAATATAGTTGCCAGTCAGGGAGAACCAAACAAGACAGCAATTGCGCCAATTTTACCGGCAGCGAAGAAATTCGTTAAATCCCGATCAGCAACTACAAGCAGGGCGTGAACTACTTAAAAAATGCCTGCAAACATCGTTATTGGGTGCAGCGAATAAAATAGCCTGCTACGTTGCTAACGATGGAGAGATTGATCTTTCTCCCCTTATAAAATATTGCTGGGAACTTAACAAAAAAATTTATCTACCCGTGTTGCATCCTTTT
>JBLHNW010000122.1:0-9092 GCA_047622205.1 Paraglaciecola sp. | reverse complement strand
TGGTACATTTGGCTAAACTGGTTACCATTTCCCCTGAAATAGAAAATAATCAGGTTAATGGTAGAGTGCGTTTTGCCAAAACAGATCATCAAGGAAACCCCTTAGCGCAACCTCAGGGATTGCGTCAAAACCAACGTCTAACCACCCGTATATTAATGGAGAACAAACTCGACGTGTTGATGGTACAAAGAGGCCAGTTTCTTCAAAGCGGCAATGGACGTATTGCCTACGTAGTCAGTAACGGCATGGCTCAACGCACCAATATCGTTACCGGTGCACGTAGTTTGGCAAGCGTCGAAGTATTGTCCGGCCTAAAAGCTGGCGATATGATCATTGTTTCTGGCACCGATCAGTTTGATGGTGCAGAGTCAGTGTTGATTAGCAACTAACCCGGATATATAAGGACACCCATGCTTAAGATGCAACATCTCAGTAAAGTGTTTCGGACTGATTTAATTGAAACCAATGCTCTCAAGGATTTCGATTTACATGTTAAACAAGGTGACTTTGTAGCGGTTACCGGTCCATCTGGCTCAGGAAAAACCACCTTTTTAAACGTTGCTGGATTATTGGAAACCTTTGACGGGGGCAGTTATCTGCTTGATGGACAGGATGTTAGCAACTTAAACGACAAACAACGCAGTAGTTTACGGAATGAAAAAATCGGTTTTATTTTCCAAAGTTTTAACCTTATTCCAGATTTAGATCTTTACGACAATGTTGATATTCCCCTGCGTTATAGAGGCTTCCCAACGGCTGAGCGTAAACGTCGCATTGAAAAAAACCTGGAAATGGTGGGCCTGAAAAACCGTATGAAACACCTTCCATCTCAACTTTCGGGTGGTCAACAGCAACGGGTGGCAATTGCCCGAGCGTTAGCAGGTGAACCAAGGTTTTTACTTGCAGATGAACCAACCGGAAACTTAGACAGCGATATGGCTGCCAGTGTTCTGGGTCTGTTACAGGAAATTAACCAACAGGGTACCACTATTATTATGGTTACCCATGATCAGCAGCTTGCGAACTTAGCCAGCCGTAGAATTCATGTATTAGATGGCAAAGTTGTTGTTTAGATATTATTTGCGACTGGCGCTCTTAAGTATCCAGCGAACGCCCATTTTAAGTGGCTTAACCATTGCCACTATTGCACTCGGAATAGCCGCCTGTGCAATCATGATGACATTATTATATTTAATGTCTGCTGACCCTATTCCACAAAAAAGCGAAATACTGTATCGCGTTCAATTAGACAGTTGGGATGCTAATCAAGCGGCCATTGAGCCAAACCTGCCTCCTGACGACGTAACCTGGACAGAAGCTAATGCCATAGTTGCAGCTAAACAAGCTTTTCGTCAAACCGCCAGTGCTATCACCTGGGGTATGGTCACCCCGGAAGATAAACAAGCCAACCCATTTTTAGGGGTCATGCGAGTTACACATAGTGATTTTTTTGCAATGTTTGCGACACCTTTTTTATTTGGTGGTGGCTGGGACAAGGAAGCAGACCGAAGCGGCCAATTTGTTACTGTGCTCAGTAGAGCAACAAATGAAAAAGTCTTTGGTGGGACAAATTCGGTTGGTGAGATTTTGCCGATGCTGGGCAAAAACTTTACGGTAGTAGGGGTACTCGATGATTGGCATCCCAGCCCAAAATATTATGACATGGTTTACGGGGCGTTTAGTGATCCAGAAGAAATCTACCTACCCTTTCTGCTAAAAGAACGTCTTGAACTTCCCCACGGGGGCATAACAACATGCTGGAAACCGCCACAAGGTGATGAATATTCTGCGTTCCTAACATCAGAATGTACTAACTTTCAGTTATGGGTAGAACTTAGAACCCAAGCTGAAAAAACCCAATTTGAAGATTACTTAAACAGTTATGTTATCCAACAAAAGCGCTTTGGCAGGTTCCCACGCCCGCTTAACAATAAACTCTCCAACGTTCGCGAATGGCTGATTTATAAACAAGTCGTAAATGGTGATGTTCGGGTGATGTTTTGGTTGTCGATACTATTTTTGTTTGTCTGTTTGTTAAATGCCGCGAATCTGATCGGCGCCAAATTAAGCACCAAAACTGCAGAAATTGGTTTACGCCGGGCACTGGGTGCAAATCATCGTGCAGTATTTTCACAGTTTATATTGGAAACTACCTGTATCGGTTTAGCGGGAGGAGTACTGGGTTTACTCTTGGCAATGTTTGGTTTACAAGGCCTCAAACAACTTTATGCTGGTTATGGACAATTAGTAGCTTTGGATATCCCCCTGATCATCGCCATAATATGCCTGGCAGTTATTTCCAGCATCGGGGCTGGCCTAATCCCCATTTGGCTAGCGTGCCGTCCCGCCCCTGCTTTTCAGCTTAAGCAATCATAGGAGCCTGATAAACGCGATGCAGATTTATTCACATCTAGAGTTTGGACCCATTCTCCGCTCACTGAATCGCCATAAATTTTCTTCTCTTTTAGTGATATTGCAAATGGCGGTGGCAATGGCGATTATGACCAATGGAATTTTTATTGCAGCAGAACGTTATCAGCTAGTGCAAAGACACAGTGGTATGGACGAAGAAAATAGCTTTTATGTGACGAGTTCTGGATTCACTGACAACTTTAATCCAAGAGTAAGTATAGAGCAGGATTTAGCGCTGATTAGAAACATGCCGGGAGTAATCAACGCAGTACAAACCAATTCTCTGCCTTTAAGTGGAAGCGGAAAATGGTTTAATTTACAAATAGAATCTGGAACCGAGGAACAAAAAATTCAAACCGCGGGCTACAAGTTTGATCAACATGGTATTCAGACATTTGATCTGGAGCTGCTTGCTGGAGAAAACTTTGCTGCCCATGACGTCCTCTGGCAAGATCCGTCTGACAATAGTTGGCCAGCTAAAATAATGCTTACCAAAGCAACGGCTCAGGCATTGTTTGGTAAACAAGATTGGATTTCTGCTATCGGTAAAACCATCTATGTTGATGGTTCAATTCCTTTGGTGGTCACCGCGCTAGTGGATCATCTTCAGGGCCCATGGATAGAAAGTGAGTTTGTTAACAATGTGATGATTTCTCCTGTACGTGTTACCCATACCTCTGCACGCTATGTCATTCGCTCTGAATCGGAGCGTCGAGACGAGTTAATGAAAGAGGTTGAAAGCGCATTAGTAAACAGTAACAAGCAGAGAATGGTGCGTAAATTGCGCAGTCTAGAAGCAAGTAAACTAGAAATATACGCCGCTGACTTTGCCACCGTAAGTATTTTATTGATCGTCGTCGTCGTACTAACCCTTGTGGCAGCGATGGGTATCGCCGGACTAGCGAGTTTCAATATAAACAAACGTAAACGACAAATCGGTGTAAGACGGGCACTCGGAGCTAGCCGAGGTGATATTTTACGCTATTTTTTACTCGAAAATTTTTTGCTTAGTGGTCTTGGCGTACTGTTAGGCAGTGTCTTAGCGGTAAGTTTGAACATGTTCTTGGTTAATTTTTACGGTATTACACCGCTATCCTGGTTTTACATCCCTGCAGCACTAATAACCCTCCTTTTAATCGGTCAACTTGCCGTTTTTTTACCCGCCTGTAAGGCAGCAAGTATATCTCCTGCGATGGCAGTCAGAGCGGTTTAACTACTGTCACAATTACCCAGTTACGCGAAGCCTTAACCTCGCCTCTACAGAAATAATTTCAAGAAATTTAAACTTTTCATATTCTCCTCGCGACTTACTCCCTGATTGTTCGAAAATTTCAGGTAACTAAACAATGAAAATAGCTGACACCAGCGCGCAGGATGTGGTGGTAACACCCAAGCCCAACAACAAAAAGATGTTTTGGTCTGTGGTATCACTCATTGCCTTTACCTTCATCGTATACGCCATGTTAGCCCCGGCATATACCAGATGGTCAAGTTCAGATGTAAGTGTTTCGGCCCAACGCGTGCGTTTGGCCCAAGTAACACGTGGCGATTTTATTCGCGACTTATCCGTTCAGGGGCAAGTCGTTGCAGCCGTGAGCCCGCGGTTGTATAGCCCTGCTCAGGGTACTATTACTTTTAAAGTTGACGCTGGCGATTCAGTACAGAAAAATCAGATATTGGCCACTGTCGAAAGCCCTGAATTAACCAACCAGTTAGAGCAGGAAGGATCAGGCCTGCAAAAATTAAGAATGGAACTCGACAGACAACGTATTCAGTCCAAAAAACAAGCTCTTGAAAATCAAAAGTCCGTTGATTTAGCTAAAGTCTCGTTAACTGCCGCAGACCGTGAGAAGCGACGCGCCGATAAAGCGTTTGCAAGCCTATCTATAAGCCAAATAGATTTTGAAAAAGCCCAGGACGATCTTGAGAATGCAAAACTGGTGCATCAACACTCGGTTAAAGACGCAGAACTCAATATCGAAAGCCTTGCCTTTGAAATTCAAACGAAACAACTGCTAGTAGAACGTCAAATATTATTAGTTGCAGAACTTACCCGCAAAGTCGGTGAGCTAGAAATGCGCTCACCCGTTGACGGTATTGTGGGCAATTTGGCGGTTCAGCAAAAAAATCAGGTGGCTAAAAACCAGGCTATTTTAAGCGTAGTTGATTTATCAGAATTCGAAATTGAAGTGGATATACCCGAAAGTTATGCAGACGATCTGGCGATTGGGATGACTGCTGAGGTCAACCTTAATGGCAAGACGCACCTGGCTAAATTGGTAACCATCTCACCTGAAATTGAGAACAATCAGGTTACCGGTAGAGTGCGTTTTGCCTCCCAAGATAAAACTGGAAATTCACTCGTACAACCAAAGGGTTTGCGTCAAAACCAACGCTTAACCACTCGAATTTTAATGGAAAACAAAGCGGATATATTAATGGTGCAACGTGGGCAATTTCTGGAGAGTGGAAATGGTCGAATCGCTTACATTGTTAGAGACGGCGTAGCCCAACGTACAGCCATAAATACTGGAGCTCGCAGCTTATCTAGTGTCGAAATCCTCGCCGGTTTAAATGTTGGCGATAATATTATTGTTTCCGGAACAGATCAGTTTGATGGTGCAGAAAATGTCCTTATTACCAATTAATCTGCGTCATAAATCGACTTTACACAAGTTATCCAACTACTAATAAACAGGGATATAAAAATGCTAAATATGACCGATGTAAAAAAAGTTTTTCGCACCGACTTAGTAGAAACTCATGCATTAAGAGATTTCAATTTACATGTAAAAGAAGGCGATTTTGTTGCGGTTACTGGCCCTTCAGGTTCGGGAAAAACAACATTTCTTAACATTGCCGGATTACTCGAAACTTTTGATGGTGGTGTATTTGAGTTGGATGGTCAGGATGTTAGCAATCTTAATGACAAACAACGCAGCCGCATGCGGAATGAAAAAATTGGCTTTATATTCCAAAGTTTCAACCTTATTCCAGACCTTAATTTATTCGATAATGTTGATGTACCGCTGCGTTATAGAGGTTTTAACAGTGCCGAGCGTAAGCAGCGTATTGAACAAAGTTTGGAAATGGTAGGCCTTGCCCAAAGAATGAAACACCTACCCTCACAATTATCCGGAGGACAACAACAACGTGTTGCGATTGCCCGTGCTTTAGCCGGCGAACCACGCTTTTTACTCGCCGATGAGCCCACCGGAAATCTGGACACAAAAATGGCAAATAGCGTCCTGGAATTACTGCGGGAAATTAATCAGCGCGGCACAACCATCATTATGGTGACCCATGACGCAAACTTAGCCAAACAGGCAAAACGCAATATAT
Organism: Paraglaciecola sp.; assembly: GCA_047622205.1. Lineage (GTDB taxonomy): Bacteria > Pseudomonadota > Gammaproteobacteria > Enterobacterales > Alteromonadaceae > Paraglaciecola. The sequence goes on along the minus strand of JBLHNW010000122.1, from coordinate 3,338 downwards.
TTGTACGTGATGGCAAAGTGAGTGAGCTACATGAAGTTGATGCACCAAGCCATCCAGTTGCTTTTGAAGCAAGGGCCTGAGGAGAGAACTATGTTTGCCTACTATCTCAAGCTTGCATTTAAAAGTTTTAAACGAAATCCAATACTCAGTAGCTTAATGGTTGCCGCGATAGCTCTTGGCATAGGCGCAAGTATCACCACTATTACCGTCAACTACTTAATGTCTGCTGATCCCATTCCTAATAAGAGCCATCAGTTACATTATGTGCAAGTAGACAGCTGGGATCCAAATCAAGAATCAGATGACGGTAGCAATGATCCGCCCACCCAATTGACCTGGACTGAAGCCACTAACTTAATGGCCGCCAATAAAGCGACACGGCAAAGTGCGATGGCAAAGTCTGGAGGGATCATTCAACCTGCCAATGACGATGCAAAACCTTTTGAAGCATCTATTCGCTTGGCATTTTCTGATTTTTTTGTGATGTTCGAAACACCTTTTTTATATGGTAGTGCCTGGGACGATGAGGCGGATCAAAATCGCGAGCTGGTGGTAGTACTAACAAGAAAAATCAATGACAAAGTTTTTGGCGGTGAAAATTCTGTTGGTCAGAATTTCGTCATGCGAGGAAAAACCTTTCGGGTAGTCGGTGTATTAGATAATTGGCAGCCTGTTCCCAAATTCTATGATGTAAACAACGGTGCCTTTGATGAATCGGAAGAAGTGTTTATGCCGTTTTATCTTAAAGAAGAATTGGAACTACCTAACCGGGGCAATACTAATTGCTGGAAAAGCCCAGAAGGAGACGGTTTTAAAGCCTTTTTACAATCTGAATGTGTCAACTTTCAAATGTGGGTCGAACTTCCTGGCGAAAACGACAAAGCTGAGTACATGGATTTTCTCAACAATTACGTGGCTGATCAAAAATCATTAGGACGTTTTCCCCGCCCCCTAAACAATCGCTTACATAACGTAGTGGAATGGATGGAGAATCAGGAAGTTGTCGCTGAAGACGCGCAAATCATGATGTGGTTATCCTTTATGTTTTTATTGGTATGTCTACTGAATACAATTGGTTTATTGCTGGCAAAATTTACCGGAAAAGCAGCCGAAATTGGCTTACGTAGAGCTGTCGGCGCCTCAAAAGGTGACATTTTTATTCAACATTTAGTTGAAACCGCTTGTATCGGGTTAACCGGTGGCTTGGCTGGATTAGGACTTGCGATACTGGGGCTACAAGGGATCAAGAGTCTGTACGGAGACTTTGTCGATAATTTGGCGGCACTGGACACTGTCATGGTGCTGATTGCTCTGCTACTTGCCCTAATATCCAGTGTAGCGGCAGGTTTATATCCCACATGGCGAGCTTGTAATATTGCCCCCGCCAGTCAACTTAAAAGCCAATAAGGAGAGTCCAGATGAATTTCAGTAGATTAGAGATTGGCCCGATACTTAGAGCCCTTATGCGCAATAAAGTTGGAGCACTGCTAGTTGCTATTCAAATAGCAGTTACCATGACCATTATAGTGAATTCGGTGTTTATCATTGTTGAACGAAATCAACAGATGCAACGAGAGAGTGGTATTGACGAAAATAACAGCTTTTACCTCACCAGTGTTGGATTCAACGATGATTTTAATGCTGAAGTCACAGTGCAAGAAGACCTTAATCTCCTGCGCACCTTACCTGGGGTAATTGATGCCATTCAAATCAATGCCATACCAATGAGTGGCAGTGGCTGGTCTATGGGTCTACAAACCCAAGCTGGAGCTGAATATGATGGCGTAGGCACAGCTGTTTATATGGTTGATGAACATGCAATAAATGCTTTAGATCTAGAAATTATTGCTGGAGAGAATTTCACTGCCAGCGATATTGGCCTACGTGAGAAGGGTCAATCCACCTGGCCAAACAAGATAATTATTACCAAAGCCATGGCGGGAAAACTTTTTCCAGATGAGGGCTGGCAATCTGCCGTAGGTAAAACTGTTTTTATTAACGATACTCAACCCATGGTGATAAATGGCATTATTGATAAATTACAGGCACCTTGGGTTGGCTGGGATAATCTGGAAAACGCTATGTTATCGCCAGAAAAAATGAATTTTCAAGGTAGTCAGTATTTCATTCGAACGGAGCCAGGCCGCAGAGATGAATTGATGCCGGAAGTTGAGGAATTACTGGCCAGTAGCCATAAAGGTCGCTTAATAAAAGACATGCGCAGTATCGAAGAAAGCCGTGAACGCAGCTATCGCGGTCATACCGCGATGATCAAAATCCTCACCACGGTGATCGTAATCTTAACGATAGTGACAGGTTTGGGGATAGTTGGATTGGCCAGTTTTAGCGTGAATCAACGAAGAAAACAGATTGGTACTCGTCGTGCCTTAGGAGCCAGTCAGATGGCAATAATTCGTTACTTCATGTTGGAAAATTTCCTAATCAGTTCGTTTGGCGTAGTACTTGGCGCGGCACTAACTATTGGTTTGAATATACTTTTAGTCAATGTATTCAGTCTAGATAGAATAGATTGGTTCTATATCCCAATCGGCATGGTCGTACTTTGGTTAGTGGGTCAATTCGCCGTGTTTGGTCCGGCCAGAAAAGCCGCTAATATACCGCCAGCTCTGGCCACCAGAACGGTGTAAAAGTATTATAAAAACGTCCTGAATATTTCTGTAGGACGTTTTTTAATACCTGTGTAAGAGAGTAAAATTCCCACCATTAAGCACTTGTTAAATGCCATTTTCCTTGTTATTCGGTATGTAATGGCGGTCGTGGACGCTCATCAACGGTTAGTTTGAATACATCAGGGCGAGAATAATGCCCTGCAGGATCCAAGTCATAGCGCGCTTTTATAATGTCATCTAGGTCAATTTCGGCGCTTATCAACCCTTCTTCATTATAAAGTGGTCCCGCTAAGACCTCCCCCATGGGCGAGACGATAACACTGCCTCCACGAATAAGCGGTTTATCCACGGGCCACGTTTTATCGAGCACTTTTCCTTGCACTGGCGGGCCTTGGTATTGACACGCACTGACTAAGAAATTACGCCCTTCATAAGCGATATGACGCATGCTTGCTTGCCATATATCACGGTCGTCTACTGTAGGAGCGCACCAAATATCCATTCCTTTAGCGTACATAGTGCTACGTAGCAAAGGCATGTAATTTTCCCAGCAAATCGCTGCCCCAACACGCCCAGCAGAAGTATCTATCACTGGAATAGTAGAACCATCACCCTGCCCCCAGATAAGTCGTTCGCTAGCCGTAGGCATCAATTTTCGATGCTTGTTAATTACACCAGTTTGACTAATAAACAACGCCGTACAATATA
>JBLHNW010000121.1:0-9110 GCA_047622205.1 Paraglaciecola sp. | reverse complement strand
TGAAAAACAAGTCGTTGATTATATGCGGCAACGTTATGGTGACTTTGTTTACTATCAGCCGCCAGTTAATTCGATGACCATTTGGTTATGGTTATTACCGTTGTTTTTTGTTTTCGGGGGAGTAGTACTTGTATATGTTAGTCGACAAAAACAACCTGCTGAGATTGACAAAGGGCAACTGGCCCAAGCAGAAAAGTTACTGGAGCGTGATGAGTGACTAATTTTTACTTCTTTGCCGTAGTACTCATTTTGTTTGCTCTGGTTTTGGCAGCGTTGCCATGGCTGAAAAATCGAAACACTAAACATCGAGATGTACTTTCCAATACTCTATTGATCAAACAACGCATGGTTGAATTAGCCAGAGAGGAAAACGAAGGCTTGCTCTCTGAACAGGATAGACAGCAATCTGAAACTGAACTCAAATTAGCGCTACTTGACGAAGTAAAAGACGACACGGAGGGGGAGTCCAGTGTAAAAGTCCCCCTAGTCGTTGGCTTTTTGATAAGTATTGTCGTTGCAGGAGGAGTCTATTTTCAATCTAATCAAATTCAGGAGGTGAACAATTGGCAAACAGCGATTGAGCGCTTGCCGGAATTGGGTAAGAGAATAGTCGCTGAGGGCGATAGCACTATTCAAGCTAAGGATTTACAGGATTTTGCGCTGGGTCTACGCAGTAAGCTAAGTGAACAACCTGACGACGCAACTGGTTGGATGTTGCTAGGCAGGGTGTTTTCTTCGGTCAATCGATTTAATAGTGCTACTCAGGCATTTAACAAATCCTTACAAATTGCACCTAACAGTACAGCTACCTTAATAAGTTATAGTCAAGCTCTGATGATGCAGGGAGAAGAGTCTTCGATACAACAAGCGAAGGTGTTATTGCAGAGATTGCTTAGGCTTGAGCCTGATAATAGCAACGCCGTCGGAATGTTGGCCGTCGTTGCCGCAAAGTTAGGCGACAAGCAGTTAGCGATACAAAATTGGCAAAGGTTGAAGACCTTTGTTGAAGAATCTGATCCAAACTATCGGTTAATTGAGCAGCGTATTGCTGAATTGAGTATGGAAGCAAATAGCGAAGTATTGCCTGATGAGACTGCGCAAACAGTCATCACGATTAATATAGCTTTGGATAAAATGCTTGATGGTAAATTGCCTCAAGACGGCTATCTATTTGTTTTTGCACAAGACGCCACTGGCGCTGTTAGAATGCCCGCGGCAGTGGTGAAAACCAAATTGTCAGAATTGCCAATTAGCATTGAGCTCTCAGATGCCAACGCTATGATGCCAAATTATAAATTATCGCAATTAACAGAAGCGCGCTTAGTGGCAAGAATTTCCGGTGATGAAGATGTGGCTACAGCCACTGGTGAGTTGCAAGGAGAGATTGTTGTGACAATACAAGCAGGCACTTCAAGCCAGCAACAAATTACGATTGATGAGGAATTGATGTGAACAAGGGATGGATATTATCGTTTTTGCTAGTGATGTTAACGCTGGGAGGCTGCGCATCGAACAATAGCACTCAACAGGGGCAAAGTTATGAAGACCCTAAAGATCCGCTGGAATCGATTAACAGGACTATGTGGGACTTTAACTACGATATTCTGGACGAATATATATTACGACCAACAGTGGTAGCTTATGTGGATTATGTACCCGGCTCTGCTCGCACTGGTTTGTACAATATGGCGCTTAATCTTGAGGAACCGTCGAATTCCGTCAATAATTTATTACAAGGCAAACTAGACGGCACATTGATCAGTTTGGGTCGCTTTCTGTTGAACAGCACTGTAGGTCTGCTGGGCATGATTGATGTGGCGACAGAAATAGGCTTGAAGCGCGAAGAAGAAGAGTTTGGTGAGGTTCTTGGTAAATGGGGGGTAGGCACAGGCCCTTATCTAATGATACCCGCGCTGGGGCCAAATGATATTCGTAGTGGAGTAGGTGATATTGTTGATACTGCTTACGGTCCGCTTGATAGTCTAAATTTTCCACTCGCCTTCTTAAGAACTGGGATAAAAGCCCTGGAAGCAAGGGCTTCATTAATTCAGCAAGAGCAACAATTGGACGCGGCAATCGACCCCTATAGCTTTGTTAAAAACGCCTACTTTCAAAACCTGGAATTCAAGGTTAAAGACGGTAAGGTTGAAATTAGTGAGGAAGAAAAAGAATTGGATGACGATATAGATGCTTTCTTGGATGATTTGTAGGGTTGCTGAAAACGAGACGCTCATTTTATAACAATAAAGATTAGCACTTAAATTCAAAAAGCCCTGGAACACAGGGCTTTTTTTATAATTATAATTATGCTCAAGTTACTTCAACCTAAATTCCACGAGTTCTACTACGGAATCTAGGTTCAAATACACATTGTCAGGTAGCATGGTATAGCTTAATACCCATCCGGGTTAGAGGATTGCCAGTTCCAGGAATCCCGACACATTTCTGCCAGTCCTTTCTCAGCTTGCCAATTTAAGACGTCGCGGGCGACGGTTGGATCTGCAAAGCAAGATGCGATATCTCCTTCACGCCGGGCAACAACTTGATAAGGAATGGGTTTGCCACTTTGTTTTTCAAACTCTTTGACCATGTCCAGAACACTGTAACCCTGGCCTGTACCCAGATTGTAGGTGACTAAACCAACGTTTTGATCGAGTTTCTCTAAAGCTTTTAAATGGCCTGTTGCTAAATCTTCCACATGGATATAATCGCGCACGCCGGTGCCATCCGGGGTTGAGTAATCATCACCAAAGATAGAAAGAAACTCACGTTTACCCGTTGCCACTTGAGTGATAAATGGCATGAGGTTATTAGGGATGCCATTTGGATCTTCACCAATTCGGCCAGACGGATGTGCACCTGCAGGATTAAAATAACGCAGTATGGCAATATTCCAGCTGTTATCAGATTTATACAAATCCGCCAACACCAATTCGACCATTAATTTGGATTGACCATAAGGATTGGTAGGCTTGCCGGTTGGCATATCTTCACGTAAAGGCAGTTCGACTGGGTCACCGTAAACCGTAGCAGAAGAACTAAACACTAGGTTTCTCACGCCATATTTATGCATAGCCTCACACAGCGTTAAGGTACCGTACACGTTGTTGTCGTAATATTTCAAGGGCTTTGCAACAGACTCCCCAACGGCTTTTAGGCCAGCAAAATGGATCACCGAGTTGATTTTATGCTTCGAAAATAATAAATCCAAAATGGTGCGATCGCGGATATCGCCCTCAACCAAGATAGTCTTTTTACCGCTTAGCTCTTCGACTCGTTTAAGCGATTCGCTGGAGGCATTGCACAGGTTGTCCAGGACTATTACCTGATAACCCGTTTCCAATAACTGCAAAACAGTGTGACTGCCAATGTAGCCCGCGCCGCCGGTTACCAAGATAGTTTGCATGTGTTCAGTCTCCCTGTTTTGTAGCATGAGGTATGTATTTGGCACAAATGCCATATTGAATAGGTTTAAGTAAAGTTGGATATATAAGTGCTATTAGTAAGGCCCAAACTAGTGAAAACCAATTATCACCCGATTGTAAAATAAATAAAAAAGCTGGAATTAAAATACACAATTTGAGCACGTTTAGCAGTAACTTTTCAGGCCCAATAAGCTTTTTTTGTGCCAAATTAATTTGCTCTAACCTCTCAACAAGGGACATATCTTGTAGCTGAGGTATTTGCCGGGTGGAAAAATATAATTTCATTTTAATGTGAATGACTCAAATACGGGCTAAATAGAAAAACGCCCAGTTTACTGTAAGGAAGTAAACTGAGCGCTAATTATATTATTATACTATTAATTGGGAAGTATTTTGAACTTGCCAATTAGCTATTCGAAACTTATACCGTCTCAGCGACCGGCTTCTCCGCCAGCTTTTCCCACTTCTTGGTTTTAAAGGTTAACAAGAAGATCACGATACCAATGCCGATACTAAACAAACTAATCTGAATATATAGGTTTGGCATCTCGCTAACATTGTTTGGATCAAAGTTACCCGCAAGCAATCCAGCTATAACATTACCAATTGAATAGGTTAATACAAATACCCCCATCATCTGACCCGCAAAGCGCTTAGGCGAAAGCTTACTTACAGCGCTCAATGCTACAGGGCTTAGGCATAATTCACCGACCGTATGTAAAAAGTAGGTGGCAATTAACCAGTAGGGAGCGACCTTAAGGCCTGTAGCGGCTATTTGCGCGGCAAAAAACATCACCAAGAAACCAGTCGCCATGATGACTAAACCCAAAGCGCACTTTACTCCATAGGATGGAGTGATCATGCGCTTAGCCAGGTTGATCCAAAGTGCTGCAAAGAAAGGTGAAAGTAAGATGATGAATATCGAGTTAGCGGACTGAAGCCATGCAGTGGGGATTTCAAAGGCGCCTATCATACGATCGGTGTAATCGCGACCAAACAAGTTTAGAGAAGACCCTGCTTGTTCAAAACCAGCCCAAAAACATGCTGAAGCAACACAGATCAAAAATAATGCTCCCAGACCTCTTTTTTCGTCTGAATTTAAGTTACCGTAAAAGAATATATACGCGTAGTACAGTAGAAAAACCGCGGTAAAGACAAAAGCAGTACTTTTTGCCATAAATATTGCGTCAATAACCAACGCGCCGGTCAGCATTAAATAGCTAATGACCACTACACTAACTAAGAATAGAGAGATAACTTGCCAGCTGCGCTTGGTCGCTGCGGGTGATAATTTCACCACCGGTTCTGCTCCTACACCTTGCAGGTTAGGTAAAGTCCTACGATATTGAATTAGACCAATCCCCATACCGATGGCAGCAGCACCAAAGGCCCAATGCCAGCCCATACTAACTTGCAAATATCCGCAGACACCGTAACCGATGATAGAACCTATGTTAATGCCCATGTAATAGATGGTGTAGCCACTGTCACGACGTTGATCTTCTGATGAATACAACTGACCGACAAGTGCACCAATGTTAGGCTTAAGTAGACCCGTACCCAGAACAACAAGCACTAGGCCAATAAAAAAAGTAGAGTCGTTTGGGATGGCCAGCACAATATGTCCGCACATGATAATAACGGCGCCATACCAAATTGCTTTTTGCCCGCCAATTAATCGATCAGCTATCCAACCGCCGGGTAAGCCCATAAAATATACGGAGCCAGTATATAGACCATAAATTGCGGTTGCAGAGGCTGCTGTAAGCAACAATCCGCCTTCCTGAATGCTCGCTGTCATAAAGAGAACAAGTAGTGCGCGCATACCGTAGTAGCTCATGCGTTCCCACATTTCTGTGAAAAACAAAGTGGATAAGCCCTTTGGATGGCCAAAAAATCCAGTGTCAATCGCTGTGTTATTTGTTGTTTCTGTCGTCATTCGAACTGCCTTTATTGTTTATCGTCCCGTCAAGGGATCTTGTTTTCTATACCGAAATCGATGCCAGTGTAGACAAATTCAATTCGGTTAGCTGTCGCTGTGCGGCACTGAGTTTATACTAGAGGTGTCTGATGAAAACAAGGATAGTTGCAGTATGAATATCAAACCGGCTCGGGATTTCTTGATCATGGCAGTATTTCTCACAAAAAAAATATCGCTTAATCTGTGCCTACAGCAACTTCAGTTAAGGGAGTTCATCACATTATATGGCGAAACTCGCACTCCTTAGATGGCGACTCTCTTACACTTTCAGTTTGAGCACTTTCCTGGTTACAAAATGTTTACATTCTGTGCAAAGGTTTAACACTTTATTACTGGTAAGGCAGGGTGAATATTTGTTATAATCACAAAATGTTATGAAAGGAGTCGTTAACATATGTTTTAGTAATAACCTCGGAACTGGAAGCATTTTTTAGCCAAATACCAATTTATGAAACGCTTACTATTATTATTGTCGTCGGACGTAAGCGTTTGCTAATTAAGCTTGTATATTGCTGTGAAGTAGCAATATACAAAAGGATTATAGAGTTACATGTTTGCCCATTTAGAAGTAGTACCACTTTTTACTGCCTTTTTTGTTGCGCTAGTTCTACTAGTTGTAATGACTCCCCTTGCTCATCAGTTTGGTCTGGTCGATTTACCGACAAATAGAAAAAATCATACAGGCATAGTCCCTCTTACCGGTGGAGTAGCCATCTTTATTGCGGTGTTGGTGGCAAGCTTTGTCACCGATGTATGGTTAAAAAACGGTACTCTTTTCTTCACCGCCTCCGCTGCTATCATCCTTCTTGGAATGTTAGATGACAAATTTGACCTCAGTCCCAAAGGACGCTTATTTTGCCAATTTGGAGTTGCGGCGATAATGGCGTGGATTGCACAAAATCATATTACCTCTTTAGGTGACATAATTGGATTCGGCTTTGGGGAGGTTGATTTCGGTTTATTTGGTTATTTTTTCACCCTCGTCTGTGTCGTGGGTGTCATCAATGCATTCAATATGATCGACGGCATCGACGGACTTGCCGGTGGTATGAGTTTAGTAGTTTTACTTAGTGTCGTGATATTGCTGGTACTGTCAAATAACACCAGCGCAATAATGGGACCAATGCTTATCATTGCTGCTATCGTTCCTTTCTTAGCCTTCAATTTGAGTTGGAAGGGCTTTAAAGGCAACAAAATTTTTATGGGTGACAGCGGTAGCATGTTCGTTGGCCTGACCATTGTTTGGTTATTAGTTGATTACACCCAGAGCGCAGGACCTCCAATGCGCCCCATAACCGCAGTGTGGATCATTGGCTTGCCTTTGATGGATATGGCGGCAATTATGTATCGACGTGCTAAAAAAGGGCAATCTGTTTTAAGACCTGACAGACATCATTTACACAACATATTTATGCGTGCCGGTTTGTCATCAAGACGTGCTCTGGCAGCGATACTGTTGATGGGCTGCACTTACGCCGCGATTGGTATAAGTAGCGAAATTATGCTCGTACCAGAATACATAATGTTTTGGGGATTTGTGATTGGGCTGGTGACATACAGCTTTGTAATCCAGAATATTTGGAATGTTTTAAGATTTATGAAAAACCCAAGAAAGCAGCTAAAAATCCTGATAGCTAAATAAAATCAATTAGTTCTGTACCAGCCTCATGCTAAACCTCATCTTTGCAAAAGCTTAAGCACGGGTTAGTATCTACTTTATATTTTTAAAGAAGCCCAATTCCGTCTATGAGAAATATCTTCAGTTTATTGCTGGCCACCTTTTATGTCATGGGTTGTTCGTCTATTAGTCAACCTGTGGCAAGCCGTGCGTTAGTTGAATACACCTTTGCTACCGAGCAAGATAATGTGCCCAGCACAGTGTGGCAAGAATTGTCTAATGCCAGATTTGGGAAGAAAGTTGCGATAGATCAGAAATATGCTGAACTTGGACAAACATACTTTTCAGCCAACGGCAGGACGTGTCGAACGTTATTGTGGATAGATGCAAATGTTGATGCCCTGCCACGTGTTACCTGCAAGTCGACTCAGGATGATTCCTGGCAGTATGTAAAACCGGTTATGTCTGAATATATCGAAACAGGATCAACAGTAGAGGCCGCCCAATGATAAATCGATACTATAGGCGTTTTTCTTCATTATTATTACTATTGGCTTGTTTGCACATAGGATCTTTGGGCGCACAAACGCCAAGTCCGGAACAACTTGAGCAACTACAACAAGCGCAGCAATCCTCGCAAAATCAGCGAGTTGACGTGTCCCAATATATTCAATCCGCTGGCAACAGCACGGGGCGCTCACCCAGTTCAGGTGCTGCTGGCAGGAGATCAGGTTTGTCTGGCGGGGCAGATGGCATGCCACCTCCTTATGGTGCCAATCTCTTCACCAGTGGCTACGAAGCAGAGCGCAGTGATGGTTTGAACGCATCTTATCTGGTGGCACCAGGCGACAAAATTTCTATCCAAATGTGGGGAACGGTTAATCAGGCGGAAGTAGTGACAGTGGATAATCAAGGCAATATATTTATTCCGGATATTGGTCCGATTAAAGTCAAAGATGTGCCAGCCAGTCGTATTAACAGTGTGGTCACCCAAAGCATCAAAACTATTTACACCAATAACGTCAGCGTTTACGTTAATTTACTCACCTCTACACCGGTAAGTGTCTACGTTGCGGGGCCAGTCATGAGACCGGGTCAATATGCGGGATTAGCATCTGACTCTATACTGTTTTTTTTAAAAAGAGCAGGGGGAGTTGATCCTGAGCGCGGCAGTTATCGACGCATTAGTGTGTTGAGAAATGGAGAACTACAGCGCAGCTACGATCTTTACGACTTTTTGAAAGAAGGCAAATTGCCGGCATTTTCTTTTAAAGATGAAGATGTAATCTTGGTCGAAGAACAAGGCGCGATGGTGACCGTTGAGGGTGCCGCCAGATATCCATTTAGGTTTGAACTGGAAGAACAAAATTCAAGTGGACAAGACTTGATGTTTTACGCCCGACCACTGGCTAAAACAAGCCACGTAGCTGTTACCGGCAATCGTCAGGAAGGGCCAATCTCAGTATATTTTCCCATCAACGAATTCCAAGATTTTTCCATAGTTGACGGTGATATGGTGTTGTTTAATGATGACTTGCGCCCGCAAGTTATCAGCGTACAAATTTCTGGCAGTTATAAAGGACCGTCTTTTTATACCGTACAAAAAAATGCCAGACTCCTCGATTTATTGAGTTATGTCGAAGTTGACCCCGCACAAGCCAATTTCGGAGCGATTTATATAAAGCGTGAAAGTGTTGTTGAACAACAAAAGGCCCTGATTGAAGATTCGCTGCAACGCTTGGAAAGAAGTATATTCACCGCCCCCGCATCATCCGATGGGGAAGCCCGTATTCGCGCTCAGGAAGCCGAGTTGGTCACTCAGTTTGTGGCAAGAGCAAGACTAATAGAGCCCCTTGGCAAAGTTATCGTTTCTGAAAATGGCAAGGTTGCCAATATCAGACTCGAACAGGGAGATGAAATCGTTATTCCCCCGCACACAGACCTCATCCAGGTCGCAGGTGAAGTTCTTATGCCTCAGGCGATTGTGTACAACCCCAATGCAACCATCAGTGATTATGTCGCTTGGGCGGGCGGCTTTAGTGAAAGAGCAAATGACGAACGTATCGCGATTGTGCATGCCAATGGA
>JBLHNW010000120.1:0-9114 GCA_047622205.1 Paraglaciecola sp. | reverse complement strand
TGCACACCTTAATGGTAGAGGGTTGTGACGTACCGTTTAAGTTCAAGCGCAAAGGTAATTATAAAAACTTAAAAGGTGCCAGAGTAAATATGACTTATTACTCTAAACAAGAAACTGTCGCGGGTATGAGTTTTGAAATGATGAAAGTAGTTCGTATAAAAAGAGGGTAAATGCCGGAAGGCGGCTTCATCCTACGAGCAAAGGTTGGGGTCTTTCCTTATCATAGGTGCAATGTTCAGATACATTCTGAAAAGACCTGACTTTCAAGTTTTATACACCGACTTTTTAGTCACATCGATTTTTGTACTGCACATGATCCAGATAGCATTAATGACGAGGGTCGACAGGATAATTCCACCACCAATAAAACTCCGAGTACCAGGGTGTTCAGAAAGTACTAACCAAACCCAAATTGGTCCCAATATCGACTCAAGTAATAGCATTAAACCGACTTCAGCGGCCGGAATATATCGAGGCCCTAGAAACATCAATGCTGTACCCACTGGCACCATATAGATTCCCATAATTATCAAGTACCCAAAGTCTTGCTGTGATATTGAAAAAGGTTGCGCAAAAGGTATCATTAATAATGCAGTTACCAATCCACTGGTCGACAATGTAGGAAATATGGGGATACTAGGGAAACGGCGTACGACAGTAAAACCAGCCGCGAGAAAAAATGCACCAAAAACCGCAGCTATATTCCCAAACAAACTAGTATTTGCGCTGGACTTATCAGTACTCATTATCAGTACGCCAATGCAAACTAGTAAGATAGCTGACCAGCTACGTGCAGCTATTCGCTCCCCTAAAAATACTCTACCAATGAGCACTGCAAATAAGGGTGTCGTGCTCAAAATAATTAATGTATTGGCAACACTGGTATGCGTAATCGCCACTATAAATGAAATATTGCCCATCGAATAAAAAGCGACCATTGCGATCCCACTTAAGCCCAGCGCTTTGTATTTAGCCCACGTATTTCTAGGGTAGACAAAACAGGACAATATCCACATACCAAAGCACATTAATAGTGAACGCCAAAATATTAACGTCCAATGGTCGGTGGTGATTAATCGCGTCAACAATCCATCAGGGGATATCACCAGCACGCCTAATGCAGTAATCAAGATACCTTTAATATAAGTCGATAAAACGGGCATAAATATTCACTTTTATTATTACCCCAGAAAACAGAGGCAAGTCTTAGATTTATAATACATCTCCAGCTACCGCCATGTCGGAACAGGCCAATATCCATTTTAACGCTAGCTGTTTCGTTGCGATAGATTCCGGAACTATTATAGACGCCCGTAGGGATAAATTGACATCAAAGCCTTCCTGTTATGTTAATTTAACCCGCTTTCACAGAAGGACACTGTGATGGCAAGACCAAGGGAAGACTTTAGTTTTTCTAGCTGCTAGCCCTTATAATAATTGTGTTAGCTGTGAATTCTGTGACGGTAAAGATGCAGGAACCGGTCAATCTTTCGAATTAATTCTGCTCCAGACCAACAGTAGAAACCACGAGGTAATCGCGAGAAAAGTGCATTTTTGAGATGACCTGAGTCGCTACGTTTTATCGAATAAAGCAATCTTGGCAAAACTATTCTGACACAGGGGCCAGATAATTGGCTGTTGGATTGCTATGTTCTGATCTTGGTTAGAGGCTGCGAGGTAAAAGCATTTATACCCAGACCTGCTTTCTTTCAAGGATGCGAAAAATTTTGGCCTAAATTTGGAACTTAAAAAATATCGATGCCAAAGCTATTTCACCAGGAAATAATAATTAACTTGAGAACACTGCGTTGACGGCAACGCAGATGAGTTTATTCCCCTGCAGTTAACCGTTTTATAGCCGCACGATAGCGGGGCATTGGGCCAATATCTTCGAAAATCTCTTCCCCTTCTTCGACTCGGATCACTTTGCTTCCAGGAACATAGGGCATTTGTTCTTCGAGCGTGTTTAGAGCCTGGTTCATCAGTCCTGCAGCGACTTCATCTTTTGAAATACCAAAAGCTTCTGCCAATGCTTTCAGCCTAACGACATCTTCTGCTTCCAGAGCAAGTGGCTCCTTTACTAAATGGCTTTGATGAACATAGTCGAATTCCCAATGTTTTAGTAGGTTGCTAAATTTTTCTCCAAGCATGATTACTCACTATGTTATTGATCACTACAGTGTAATGGATTTTAAAAAAATTTCATTGGGTAGGATTAACAGTTTTTTGCTTATAGACAATAACTTTAACACCCACTTTCTAGCAACGGCAGATTCAAACTTAAATTGAGTCCACAACCCTCTGCAGTTTTGAAGAAAAGTGGACTAAATTAAAATTTTTGTAAGGGTGTCTATAAAAATGGCTGTAAATAATCGGAAAAAAGATATTTTCTGGATCGAATTCTGAGAATTGATGTAGGGGGATAGGCCTATTATACTTCTCATACTTTTTGAAATAAGGAACTAAAATGACTTTAACTCCATTCCATTTAGCGATTCAAGTAAGGGATATTGAAGAAGCAAGAGACTTCTACGGCAATAAGATGGGCTTCCCCGAAGGTCGTAGTTCAGAAGATTGGATTGATTGGAATATGTTCGGCCATCAGATGGTGACGCATTGTAATAAAACTCTAGGTAAAGATGGCAAGGTTAATGCCATTAACAACGCAGTTGATGGACATGGAGTGCCCGTACCTCACTTTGGTGTAGTTTTAAATTTTAAAGATTGGAATTCGTTAGCTGATCGCGTCAAAGGATTTATCGATGGATTTATTATCGAACCCTATATTCGCTTTGAGGGTGAACCTGGTGAACAAGGCACCATGTTTTTCTCAGACCCATCGGGGAATTCGCTAGAATTTAAGGCATTCAAAAACATTGAAACTGAATTATTTGCAAAATAAAAACTGTGACACCGATTTATTAAAAAACCTTGAATTTAGCCCAAAATCTCCGGCAGCCTTGAATGAAAAAAGGACTAGTAAAAAATATATTTTATGGCTTCCTATTAAAGAAATTTGGAAGAACTTGAACCTGAGCACTTACTGAGCACTCTGTTGTATATTTGTTTTGTTGATTGTTTTTCGTGGGCACATGGTATTCGAGCTTATGAGAAGTTTTTTCCTACCTAACAGAACTCACGAAAAAAAATACTAAAGATAGTTTAGCCCAATATTCTACCAACGGATTACTATGTTTAGGTCTTGATCAGATGGCCACAGGGTAACTAGAAAAGAATAATTCTGTTTAAATCCATTCACCCTTTTGCCTGGTCTGGCTTTCCTTCAAAGGCGCCGAGGATTTTAGGCAAGAATTGAGGCTTTTAATGTATGGGTTTATTCCTTACGATGAAGTTAACTCGGTGATACTCGGTATGCGCCCAGAAAAACAGTTAGTTAATAACTTCAGAGCAATTGGACAGCGCAGTTGTCGCTATAAATTAGAAGATAGATTAAAACTTATTGCTTAACTGTGACAAATCAAGGAAGGCTGCTATTACCTTGGTAATAATATAAACGTGAGGAATTGAAAATGGAATATCGTCGTTTAGGTAAAGCAGGCTTAAAAGTTTCTGCTTTGTCGTTGGGTTCTTGGGTTACTTTTGGAAAGCAAGTTGACATTAAAGATGCGAAGAAATTATTAAAGACCGCTTACGATGGGGGGATTAACTTCTTTGATAATGCCGAAGGCTATGAAGCTGGAGTCTCAGAAAAAATTATGGGCGGTGCAATTTTGGGCTTAGGTTTAGCACGAGATACCTATGCCGTTTCCTCAAAAGTATTTTGGGGCGGCAACCAGAAAATGCAAATAGGCTTAAGTGCTAAACACGTGCGTGATGCATGTGATGCTGCGCTTAAACGCTTACGTGTCGACTATTTAGATTTGTATTTTTGTCACCGCCCCGATATTGATACCCCCATTGAAGAAACTGTGCGTGCCATGCACAACCTAGTCCAGCAAGGTAAAGTGATGTACTGGGGTACTTCAGAGTGGTCAGCACAGCAGATTACACAAGCGCACGCCATTGCTCGGCAAGAACACTTAACGCCACCGACTATGGAGCAACCTCAATATAATCTATTGCACCGTGATAAAGTTGAAGATGAGTTTAATCCGCTTTATGAACAATATGGCATGGGCACTACAATCTGGTCGCCATTGGCCAGTGGATTGTTAACGGGTAAGTATAACGACGGCATTCCAGATGACAGTCGCTTAACGCTTCCAGGCTATGAATGGTTACGCGATTTATGGACTGGTGAAGAAGGCAAGAAAAAACTCGGAAAAATTCGGAAATTAACCACTCTCTCAAATGAGTTAAGCATCAGCCTAACGCATTTATCAATAGCATGGTGCTTAAAGAATCCGAACGTCAGTACTGTTATTTTAGGTGCTTCTCGATTCTCTCAGTTAGATGACAACTTAAGTGCGATGAATGCACTTAAAAAATTAACCCCAGAGGTTATCGAACTCATAGAAAGTATTATTGACAACAAACCTGCAGTAGCGGAGCGTTTTGGGCAGTAACCTCGTTTAAAAAACATAGCTCCTAAAGCAGCTATGTTTTTCTATTTGCTGAACCACATCTTATTCTTGTAATGTGTTAATCAAACTATTATAGATATAAATTGACAACAAAGCCCTGCTTTCACAAAAGCACGCTTTGAAGTCAAGATCAAGGAAGACGGTTGTTGAAGTTAGATGACGTCAACTGAATTCAATAGCACCTAAATCCTCAATACCTAAAAATAACGTCAATCGTCTAATTGAGGAGTATTAGTTAAATTAGTAATTAAAGAGCGCCTGTCCTTTATTATTTTTTTGGAACAAAAAGCGTGACAGTTTGCGAAGTCAAATTGCAGTTGATTGTTGTTATGCGAAAATACATTACTTAGGTATACCTTCTGAGATTGCTTCAAGTGTTACTTTAAAACTTAACCTTACTTCTTCCAGCCATTCAATGACCTCTTTAGGTGGTTCCTTTTGTTCAATGATATTTTGAATAAGTAGCAAGGTAACCTCCATTTTCTTGATGTTTCGAACAGACTCCCAACTCATGGCTTCATGAGTATAAAACAGTAATTTATCTGAGCTAGGAAATTCAAAATTATCAATAACAATTGACCTCAGGTTTCCCCAAGACCCTTGCACACCTGACAATGCAGTTTTTCGTAACCTGTGGTTCTACATTAATGGTCACTATCGCTCATGTTACACACTCTAACGCAAACATAAGTGGTGCGCAGCAAGGCACGAGGGGAGCATCACAGTGTGCGTAGCGAACGACTTAATGCTTTTGTTAGCATCGTTTACCTCTGAGTTGAAATTGCCAAAACTCCACCAGCACCAATAAATGCAGATCCAAACACCTTTCCAAGAGTACCACCTGATACAAATTGTTTAAAACCAGTTTTTAACTTTTGGCTCAAAAGAGAATATGAAAGTAAACACATGAATGAGCACAGCATTAAGGTAGTAACTAAGATTAAAAATTGAAGCAATAAAGGCTCAGAAATATTAATAAACTGTGGGAAAAGTGCAGAAGTAAATATAATTGCTTTTGGATTTGTTATTGATATTAAAAGTCCTTGAGAATAAAGGCTCCAAGCACTAAATTTAGTTTGGCATTTGCTATCCACTGCTTTTAACTGGACTCCGCTACGCCAAACTTTTACCCCCATATATACGAGATATAGTGCCCCTAATACTTTTAGGATGATAAAAGCTGTAGACGAAACCATTACCAATGCGCTTAACCCCAATATGAAACAAGCAGACATAATGAAAAGGCCAGTGACATTTCCTGCCACTGTAATAAGAGCACGTGGAGTTCCATACTGAAGACTATGCGTTGATACTAACAGTATCGCAGGGCCAGGAATGGCTGCTGCAATAAAAGCAATTGAACAAAAAGCTAACCAATTTTCGAGATGCATCATAATTCCTTGTAGAGAGTTAACGCCGCGCTTTAGGAAAAGTAAGCGTAGCGAGTTATTCCAATAACAGCACTTTGTTAGGTGATGATTTACCCAATTAACCAACTATGTAACAACCTACCCGGCACAAAAGTAAACCCACCAGCTATGAGAATGCCTCCAACATAGAGACCAATCATGCTATCTCTGTGTTTCTTGATATTGCCACCTCTTATGGCTAGATAGGCCGTTGGAACCGAATAGAAAACCAGAAAGCTAAACAGATGTATAAACCCAAAATGGTCTAGTAGAGTCGGACCAACTTCTGCCGACATAAAGAGTGTGACCATTGCCGTGACTAGCATCAAGGACATATATACTTTACCGAGTACCTTATGAGCTGGTGAGCCTTTTCGATTTAAAAGTAGGAATGTTCCTATTAAAAAGGCAGGGAATATGGTGCCCAGATGTAGATATACTAATTGTAGGTATGTCATTTCTTAGTCACTTAACAACAGCCTCAACTGCCGGAGGTCAGTTTGCAGGGATTTGTTACATCCATTATTACGAAACATACCCGACTGCCAACTTAATGTTAGCGCTTAAATCATTCATTGAATCTAAAATTAGCCGCTCAGTCATTAATGGATTAAAAACACTTTTGATTGATAGGACATCGTCCCAAAGTAACTCATACCAACCTTCAATATTCCTATTTCTCGATTCAATGCGTTCTTTATGAATCCCCTCATTCGAGCAGATACATTCAATATATTTAATCTCACATGCTAATAGCTGAGGCCATTGCTCGGTGACTCTAGATCTTGAAGCAATAAAATCAAAAATTGCTCTATTATTATTTTCGATTTGGTTCTTTGCTAAAACAGACATAATTTCAAAGCCTACTCCTCGCATATCCTTGTTAGAGCATAAGCCCTTTCTGGCTATTGCTGCTTCTAACTCATCTTTAGAGAAAGCCAGAATATTTAATTCTTTAGATAATGCTTTAGCGAGCGTTGATTTACCTGTTCCTGGAACGCCAACTATTACTATCATTGTTGGATTCACTAGATTCCTTTAAGCATGTAACGCCAAAATAACAGGCTAAGTAATGGTTGACTAAAATTGTGTGGCGAAGCGGAACCTAGCCGACTTTTTTTAAGACCGTTCTTTACGCCTTGTTAGGCTGCCATGGGTGCATGCTTTGGCAGTGCAAGTGACATTAAAGCGGCTATTGCTATAAAAGCGGACGACACCCACAAACAAGCCTCCAACCCTGCGACTTGAAACAGCCAACCAGACAAAACAGTTCCGATCAATCTTCCCAGGGCATTGGCCATATAGTAAAAGCCAATATCAAGCGATACGCCATCTTCATTGGCGTAACTTACAATCAAGTAACTGTGCAGCGATGAATTAATAGCGAACAGGACGCCAAAAACCGTCAGTCCAGTCATTAAGCTCCAAGTGGGATTAAAGTCATTCATTAAGGCTAACGCAATTATGGCTGGAATAAATGCCAACACAAGCGCCCAGGAAAGCGCCGTCTTCCCATCAGGTAACTTTCCCGATTGGGTTCTCGTGATGATTGGTGCGATTGACTGCACGATACCGTAACCAATAATCCAAAAACCAATAAAACTACTGATTGACCAATGATCCCATCCCAAGTGGCTGGCGAGGAAAACGGGCAGAGCAACCACAAACCAAACATCGCGCGCACCGAAAAGAAATAACCGTGCTGCGGATAAAAAGTTGATAGTACGACTTTTCGAAAAAATGGCTGAAAACGGTGATTTATTTTTTGCTTTACCCAAGTCTTTTTCAAGCAATGCTAAACTGAAAATCCACACCAAAGCCAAAACGACAGCCATAGTTGCAATGGCACCTGTAAACCCGAACAGAGTCAGCATTGCCCCCCCTAAAAAGAAGCCCGCACCTTTTAACGCATTCTTAGATCCGGTTAACAGTGCCACCCATTTATAAAGTTTCCCTTGATCGCTAGCGGGAACTAACAGTTTAATGGCACTTTTAGCGCTCATCTTATTCAGATCTTTCGCAACGCCGGACAAAGCTTGTGCAGCCATGACCCAGGGTATTGCGAGCAGGTTCACGGGTACCAAAAGCATAGCAAGCGCTATGACTTGCAGAGCTAATCCGATATTCATCGTTTTATTTAACCCCAGCTTAGCCCCTAACCAGCCACCAACCAAATTGGTGATCACGCCAAAGATTTCATAAAACACAAATAACATGGCTATTTGTAGGGGGCTGTAACCCAACTGGTAAAAATGTAGCACGACCAACATTCGAAGCGCGCCGTCGGTTAATGTAAATGCCCAGTAATTGGCCGTAATAATGAGATACTGGCGAACCCCAGAAGATAGGTGTCTGATCGTGTCCAAAACTTAATGCACTTGTCCAACACCTGACACTAATCTGGCCAATTCCATGGTGCGATTAGCATAGCCGTATTCGTTGTCATACCAGGTATATAGCTTTACCTGGGTTTGATTAATTACCATAGTTGATAGTGCATCGACTATGACCGAGCGTGGATCAGTTTTGTAATCAATCGATACCAGAGGACGCTCTTCGTAACCCAATATATTATTTAATTCATGCTCAGATGCGTGTTTAAACAGGGCATTAACTTCGTCAATCGTCGTTGCTCTTTCAACCTCAAATACGCAATCGGTTAAAGATGCGTTGGCCAACGGCACGCGAACGGCATGACCATTCAGCTTGCCTTTCAATTCAGGAAAAATATGGCTGATGGCGGTCGCAGAACCCGTAGTTGTTGGGATCAAACTCATGCCGCAGGCGCGTGCACGGCGCAGATCTTTGTGTGGTGCGTCCAGTATTGTTTGAGTATTGGTCAGATCGTGAATGGTTGTGATGCTTCCATGTTTTATGCCTATTTTTTCATGCAATACTTTGACAACGGGTGCCAAACAGTTCGTCGTACAAGACGCGGCTGTAACAATTAGATGTTCAGCTGAGTTGAATAAATGATGATTCACACCCATTACAACGTTTAGAACACCGTCCTCTTTAACCGGTGCGGTGACAACGACTCGCTTAACTCCCTGAGACAGATATTGCTCCAATAACGCTTTAGTTTTCATTACCCCAGACGCCTCGATCACAATATCGCATCCAGACCAGTCTGTTTCACCAATCGCCATGTTGTGGCTTAG
>JBLHNW010000119.1:0-9121 GCA_047622205.1 Paraglaciecola sp. | reverse complement strand
GGTTTGCATTTCGCGTTTCATTTAAATCACCGCTATCGGTGATTTAATATTGTACTGCTTGTTTTTTCATCTATAATCACCACTATCGATGATTAATTTGAAGAAGACATATGGCAAAGCAAGTCATTCCAACAAAAATGCCGCGTGAGTCATTGATAACAGAGCCTGCTCTTTTAGGTGCTGTAATTAAGGCTAAACGAACGGCAATTAGAATGAAATTAAGTGATTGCGCCACTCTTTGCGGCATTGGCATTAATACGCTTTCACGTATCGAAAATGGCAACCCCAATAGTACACTTGGCTCTGTGTTTTCTGTCTTGAAGGGATTAGGTATAAAGCTCTCAACATTAGAGCAGATAGATAAACCAGCAATTAAAAATGATTGGGTATAAAGATGGCTTATTCTTTAGATGTGGTTTATGGCTTACAAGTCATTGGCCAATTAACCCAGCACATAGATACAGGCTTACTCGAATTATCATATAGTCAGCAGTGGCAAGAATCAGGTTTTGCTATTTCACCTGCATTAAAGCTTGAAAAACAGCATGATCAAGTGGCGGCTTATAACTTCCTGGATAACCTACTTCCTGAAGGTGAGGCACGAAAATTACTTGCGCAAGATATTGGTGTAAACGAAAAACAGGTGTTTCCTCAAATAAGAGCTATTGGTAACGATATTTCCGGTGCATTCTCTTTTTTAGCAGCACAAGTACCGTCATCAGACAAAGCTATTTTTAGGGTAATCGAAGAAGAAGAGCTTATTCACCGTTTAGAGCATAAAGAAGATATTGGACTTTTACAGTGGGATGAAGAGCCAAGATTAAGCGTCGCAGGCGTTCAAGATAAATTAAATGTCTTTGTGAATGAACAAGGTGAAGTTGGTCTGGCGGATGGCACACTGAGCTCTACGCATATTCTTAAATTTGAGCGTAAAAACTGTTCTAAATTAGTTATCAATGAATACTTTTGCATGAAATTATCACAACTTGTCGGCTTGCCAACATCAGAAGTAACATTCAATCGATTCGGTAAGCATCCAGCTCTTGCAGTTAAACGCTTTGATAGAAGATACGATGTTACGAGCAAGAGAGTATTAAGAAAACATGTGATTGATGGCTGCCAGGCGTTAAACCTACCAAGAGATTATAAGTATGAGCGAAACCTTGGTGATGGTCGAGATGTAAAGCATATTCGAGACGGGGCTAGCCTTGAAAAGTTATTTACTTTTTGCCGCCAATCATCAGAGCCAATTGCAAATATGCAATGGTTAATTAATTGGCTACTGTTCAATTTGCTGATCAGTAATTATGACAGCCATGGTAAAAATGTTTCTTTCTTTTATGGTGCTAACGAAAGCGTTTTCACACCTGCCTACGATTTAGTCAATGTCGCTATGTTTGAACAATTTAAGCACACCTTAGCCATGGCGATGGGAGATGAGTTTGAACCTGACAGCATCAATGCGTATCAACTGGCGGACTTCGCCGATAGTTGCCAGCTTGATAGAAAATTAGTTAGCCGAATGCTAATAAAACTAGCTACAAAAGTATTAAGAGTACTCGCTGCAAATAGTATTGCATCCGACCTAGAAGCAGTGGGTATCATTTCTCAAAAAGAAACTGATTATCTTAATCAGGTAAGCGAGCACATAAAGAAAAGAACGATCCACTTTTTAGAGCAAGCTGATGAAGTACCCTTGATTGAACTATAACTATTTGTGCTGGATATAAAGAGAATATGAATTATTTGTGGCGTTCGGAGCTATTAAGCCACGTCAGGTTTTTTCATTACGGTTAGGTACGCTTTTGGTGAATTATGAATGGCTGCATCGAGCGATCAAGAGACAGTCGCGTTTCATTCAGTCGTATGACAATAGATCACACAAAACAGCCGTTGAATAGTATTGGTTAAAGATAAAAACTGCCTGATAGCTGACGTAAGCATTTATCGATTTCCAGCGTTGTTGTTTGACCGGAAAGTACCATTTATAGACCTTCACTGTTGAATTAATTCAGGGGGGAAATACCTGAAAAGTGGGCTCTGGCATTGCCAATGGTATCGGCTAGCCTATGCGGCTAACCGACTTTTACAATGAATGTCTGCGCAATTAATGCAAAAGCTTAAGCTAGCTGGCGTATAAGTTTTAAGTTGACCCTGAGGTATCCGGATTGAATACCAATAGACGAATTTTTTTATGTGGCGATGATTGACACATAACTAATTGTATCTGAACTACTTCAACTAAAAAATTAAGCTTCGATTTCTAAATCACTATTGTTGAACTCGTTATTCTCTTCCTCTGCAACAGCAATGTTGAAGCTAGAACTGTGCAGTGTGAAAAAATTCCTTCTATTACTAGTTAGTAGAATATATTTTAGCCACGCTCGCTCGGCTGTTGTTTTAGGAATTACAAGCCCTTTAGACACCTCAACGAAGTGTTGTTCTTCGTTGGACTCTGGCTTAAGTGTTCCTAACCCAAGAGATTGAAGAGTATATCCATGCACTGACAAAATAGTAGCTTCAGCAATACTGAAATCACCTGATTTTTTAAACCCGTAAGGAAAGTTTTTCACGTCAGTGAATAATTTTGTGCCAATTCGAATATTAGTGTCGTTCATTTTATGCACCTTCAATTTTGCTAAGATTCAGTCCATTTAGTTACTATTTTTTATAACTTTTACTGAAAAATCTCAAACATTAAAAACAATTGTTTTTTATCTACACCACAAAAATAATTTGTTTTCTATTTAATGCTTTTCAAAATATCTTACTCAAAGTCTGCAAAGGTAAGATTTATTGATGAGCAAAGATTTACGCTTTAACAAAGAAGATTTTTCAATTTCGGATGAGGTTGAATCCATTCAACTTTATACGAATGAAAAAATACCAAAACACATTCAAGCCGATGTTAAATATCGAAGCAGGGAATTTCACTTGCGCCGTTCTGTAAAACGAAGTTTAGTGTTGGAAAATGAAGTTTAAAAAACTAATCAATCACTTGGATCAAAATCATGAATAGAATGAAAACAAATACTCTAATTTTATGTGCATTATTGTCCTTTAGCGTATTTGCTGCTGATCGACCAGAAGCTGACAGTGAATTGATTACAGAGCTTAAGCAATTTTGCACAGAAGTAGCCGAAGATGAGGGAACTGGTGACTTAGACCTCCACACTTTTTTACTGGCTTGTGTTAATCAGGAACTCGATGAAGAAGGTTATCGTCCCATTACTAAGCTAGGCTAATTATCTTGCTGATAATGTTAATCAGCTTGCCATAACCAAACTTTACGCGTATCAAGCTAGAAATCTAAATACATTAGTTGAAATAAATGGACGTACGTTTTCTAGCTACTTTTTTAGAAGTAGCTCAAACTCGGCACTTTGGCAAAGCAGCCGAGAACCTATATCTAACTCAATCCGCAGTAAGCGCTCGTATTAGACTATTAGAAGAATATTTTAATACTTCACTTTTTATACGAAATCGAAACAGCATTCAGTTGACAACCGCGGGTGAGAAGTTGATCCCTTATGCTGAGTCTTTGTCATCGACATTATCTGACGCAAGGAAAGCTCTCAACGAAGCAGATGTTAATTATCTAGTGTGTGGAGCCACACCAAACGCATGTGAGTTATTTCTTAACAATGCACTTATTCGAATGAATGCGAGTTTCCCAGACTTATCCATTAGAGCAGAGATGTTAAATGCTGAGCAGTTATCTCGACAACTACATGAACGGGTTGTTGATGTTGCTTTTAGTACTGAACCTTTGAAATCAGATGATGTTGAGAATGTCCCAATTGATTCGGCAATACTGGGGTTATATTCTAGCGATGGAACTAACGTCGAAGATGAACTACAAAACTATATTCATGTTGAATGGAACGCAAAAACAAGCGAGTCACTTTATCAATTATATCCAGCGGCGCGGCGAGCAGCGTTTAAAACGAACTCTCTGAGTATTGCTACTAATTACATTCGCTCCAAAGGTGGGTGTGTACTATTAACTGAAAATTTGGCTAAGCGTCTTAAAGTGATAAGAAATATTGAATTGATCGAATCGATGGAGTCACTATCTGTGACTACATACTTGGTGTACTTAAAAGATATAAAAAATTCGTCTTTGTCAGAATTTATTACCTTTTATCAATCAAAAGTTTTCAGCAGTTAAAGGTTAGGAGTCTTAAAAAATATAGCCTATTCTTTATTTGCGTCACGCTGACTTTTGTGTAGAGGAAGATACTCGCTAGTCAAAAAATGTTTATCTATCTTCTTATAATATTCCTAATGTTATTCTGGTGTTGCCGAGGTTTGACAATGTCAGATAACTTATAGTTTTCAATCACGTCGATTGTTTTGCCGGCAATTTTGAGTAATAACCTTGCAAAAAACACTTATATCCCTTATTCCATTGTTTGCCAGCTGCTTTATACTTTTTTTGGGCAACGGATTAATCAATGTCTTGTTACCGGTGCGCATGGGGCTAGATGGTGTCGATATAGACACCATAGGCACAGTATTGTCTCTTTATTATCTGGGTATGTTGGTCGGTGCAATCTACGGGAAAAACCTGATTAAAAGAGCCGGTCATATACGGATGTTTTCCAGCTGTGTGGCGCTAGGAGCTGCAAGCATACTGCTTTGTAGTCTCTATTCAGATCCCATTGTGTGGGGAGCGATGCGCGTGGTGATCGGCTTTTGTAATGCCTGTGCATTTACTGCTATGGAAAGTTGGCTTAGTCATAGTGCGGATAGAAAAAGTCGAGGAAAAGTGCTCGCAACCTATAATGCAGTTGTTCTTGCCGGTTTGTTCGGCGGCCAATTTTTAATGAATGCTGCAAGCCCTATTGGTACTAGTCTGTTTGTGGTCGCCGGCATATTATTATGCACAGCTACAATTCCCATCGGGTTGAGTAGAAAAAACGGTCCTACAATCGAGTTAGTGGACCCCATGCCTCTGGAGAAACTCTATACAATTTCACCCCTTGGCGTGGTCAGTTGCCTGATATCCGGCGTCATATATTCGGCACTATTTAACCTACTCCCGATATTTGCTAATGAGTTTAACATTGTCGAATTCCAGCTGTCGTTGTATATGGGAACAGGCATACTTGGCGCTTTGGTTCTGCAGTTTCCTGTGGGTTATATGTCAGATCGCTTTGACCGACGAAAGGTACTACTTATTCTTTTAGCCGTATCAGCAGTAGCTGGTCTTGCAAATATTATTTTCGCACAACAGGGCAACTTTTTGGCGTTGTTTGTTGTAACGGGAATATCCTGTGGCATTGTCGCTTGTATCTATCCGCTGAGCATCGCCGAAGCATTTGATCGCCTGCGTCAGAGCGAAATGGTAGCGGCTATGAGTTCAATGATCTTAGCGTTTTCTGTCGGGGGGATCCTTGGTCCATTTGGTGCCTCAATAGCCATGACCCATTTTGGCGGGGCAGCGTTGTTTTATTTCTTGGCAGTAGTGCAACTTCTGCTAGCAGGATTTGTTATTTATCGAATGGTGGTTCGTAAAGCTTTGCCCGTAGAAGAGCAAGAAAGTTTTATCATGCAAAATTCGGCAGTCCCTCCTTCAGTAGAGCTCGATCCACGTTCCGAATATTCAGAACCAATACATGGGATGAGCATCGAGGGCGAGACTGGGATGGCAATTGCTAAAGTAAACCCTGCTATGGCAGTGAAAATGGTGCAGGCAATCAGTATTGTAAATCCATCGCTCGCATTAGAAGTCACCGCTGCTATTGCTACCGTGGAGGGAGTCGACGTAATACGCCTTCTCGATACGATGATGGAAAGCCTACCGGCACATATTCCTAGTGTCACCAAAACGCTTGTCGCCGCTCAACCCCATTTGGCTTACGAGCTAATGGGAAGGCTGGGTAAATTTCATCCTGATCGCGTTGTCGCAGTCGCAGAAGAAATTGGTCAAGCGCTACCTGAACTTCGCGTAGTAACTACTAAAGCAGCGATGGAAATTGTGCCCGAATCAGCTCTAGAAATGGCAGAATATTATGCAAATTTATTGGCTGAGGAACATGATGCAGTTCGTCCAGCCGAACGTGATGAAGACACTAGTGAGGAATTTGCGGTACATATAAGCGCTGAATTATGGCAAGGTTCAGAAGAACAGGCTCTGGACGTAGCCGTTGCGATGGCTAATGCAATACCAAAGTCGGCTGTATCCTTAGCCCAAGAATATATCGCAACTAACGCAGCTTCCATGATCGATGAAACGCCTGATATTAATGCAACGGAACTAGAAACAGGGGAGGTTGGTGATAATGTCAGCGTGACTGGGCAAGGCCATTCAGCTACCGAATATGAAAATGCCGTTGAATTGGTGACTCGATTCGCAGAAGTGGCGCCACAGCAAGCCTTGGATATGGCAGTGGCGGTAGTGGCAGCATTACCTGGAAGCGCTGCTGATGTCTCCGCGGTAATGGAGACAAATCTGTGTGACCTTGATCCACTGGATGATAATGACGTCCCAAACGTTGTTGGTGAAGAGCCTGTCTAATATTAATAGTTGGTTTAAGACAATGCCGCAATGTTTGTGACTGAGTATCCTTTCCTGTATTTGCTGCTGAATAACTGCGCAATAATGTTTACCTTTTTAGATTTCACCACGATCAATATTTACTCGCTGGTTGGTTTGATTGCCAAAAACGGCATTCTGGTTGTCGAGTTCGCCAATCATATGAAAATGCAGGGTCACGATAAACTTAAGGCCGTGCAACTCGCGGCTGAGACTCGACTACGGACGGTGTTGATGACCACAGCCGCTAGCGTACTTGGCCACTTCCCTTTGGTTTTGGTCAGCGGAGCCGGTGCTGAGGCGCGTAACAGTATAGGCATTATCTTAGTTGCGGGTATGTTAATAGGCACTGCTTTTACGCTGTTGGTCTTGCCGAGTGTTTACATAGTTCTAGCTACCGATCGAAATCAAAACTGAGTCGCCGACCAAGTGCCAGCAGCTTCGGTAAATGTATAGCTGGAGCGGTGGAAGCTCACAGCGGCCTGCTATTCACCGGCTAAAGCTTGCGTTTCAAGTTCTAAAACGTAAGTATATGCGGTGATACTGAATTCATAACTAAATAGCTAAATAGCTAAATAGCTAAGGATATTTTAATAATGATCATTCGTTTCAAATCGACTGTTTTAACCACAGTGTTCACTTTGCTTTTATGCGCTTGTGCGGCTTCTCAAGCTAAAGACTCCGCTAGCAATGCTTTAAAAGCCTTTCCGAATTTTGCCTCTGAGTCAGCAGGTGTTGCATTTGAAGCCGACAAAATCGCCGCTCTTGAAGCACGCATGCTCAGGTTTGTGGCTGATGGCGACGTCAAAGGCATCGCCACTCTATTGGTGAAAAATGGAGAAGTAATAAGCCATGCTAAGGCCGGTGTACGACATTTATTGGATGGCGCGCCGATTACTGATGACACGATCTATCGCATTTATTCAATGACCAAGCCGATCACCGGGGTGGCATTGATGGCTTTATATGAACAAGGCAAGTTTTCGTTAGATGATCCTATCTCAAAATACATCCCAGAATTCTCTAAACTGGAAGTGGTAAAGAGTTTTACGGAGGATGGCAGTTTCGAAGTTGAGCCTTTGCAACGCCAGCCCACCATGCGTGGGCTCATGAGTCACACTGCTGGCTTTGCCTATGGTCTATATGGCAATGATCCGAGCAATATGGCATTTATGAAGAAACGGGTTCTTGCTTCTCCCGATTTGCCCACGTTTATTAATACAGTCGCCTCGGTTCCACTTATGTTCCAGCCTGGCGAAAATTGGTTCTATTCAGTTGCGGTAGATATTCAGGGTGTGATCATCGAACGGCTTACTGGTATGAGTTTAGGTGAGTACTTTCAGTCGAAGGTATTTGGCCCTCTAGGCATGAATGACACCGGTTTTTTTGTACCAAAAGAAAAATACGATCGTTTCTCGAATGTGTTCGGTTTTCATCCAGAAACAAAAAAGTTTCAACTTATTCCTTTTACCGAAGCAAAGTACAACTTCTTTGGTGATATGGCGTACAAGAAAGGAGGCTTTGGAATGGAGTCTGGCGGCGGCGGTTTAGTATCCACAATGGGCGACTATGCGCGGTTTTGCCAAATGTTAGCTAATGGTGGCGAGCTCAATGGCGTTCGCATTCTCAAGCCTGAGACCGTCAAGCTAATGCGCACCAACGTCTTGTTGGATAACCAAAACGTGTCAATCGCTGGCACTCTCAGCCCGGCCGCCGGTGCTGAACTTGGCTTCGGTCTAGGTTTTGCGGTTTTTAATAATAAAGACAAGAACCCATTAAACATGGGTGATGGCAGCTACTTGTGGGGCGGTGCCGCAGGTACGTGGTTTTGGATTGATCCAGTTAACGACCTCTTTTTCATCGGCATGATTCAACGCTTTTCCCGAGGCGGGCCAGAAATTGATTTTCGATCGATATCTCGCGACTTGGTGTATGAGTCGATTAAAACTGATCAGTAGTATTTAACCTAGAAGCCTCAGTCGTTCAACTGAGGTTGCTAGGTTAAACGAAGATCTCCTAACGCGCCGTTAACCATACCTTGGCCTATTGAGTAGCAAGGGCCAATTAAGCTGCTAATGCCGCTATGCTGGAGATGGCGCTTTTGATAGCATCTTTGCCATTTCTGTTTAAGGCTTCTGCTTTAATAAACTCAACATCTCTTATGCTGATGAACCCTAGGAAATGACGCAACCACGACGTTAGAAAATCTATTTCGCTGTCGATCTCGAAGCCGCCTGTCGCAACCACCACATATGCCTTTTTGTTTTTAAGTAAACCTATTGGGCCGTTCTCTGAGTATTGAAAGGTTTCTCTTATTTAAAAATATTACCCGCAGTGTCTGAGCCACATGGGGCAACAAGATAAAAATTTGCCCAAGTATGTGCGGTCAGAATTTGAAGCGTATCTCAAGTGCGGTCTTTTGGAATATGGTTTTTTGCGAGTACGTTGTGAAGATTGTCACCATGAACACCTGGTTGCGTTCAGTTGTAAACGCAGAGGTTTTTGTCCCTGCTGTGGTGCGCGGCGAATGGCAGAAAGCGCCGCCTTGCTGGTTGATGATGTGTTGCCCCATGAGCCCAT
>JBLHNW010000118.1:0-9290 GCA_047622205.1 Paraglaciecola sp. | reverse complement strand
CCTGCTGAACACTACTCTGTTCTAAAACGCCCGGAGTATAAAGACTATCAAGCCAGTACCAATATTTTTTTCCCAGGCAAACCAAAGAACTAAATAAAATGGTGTCTATTTATCAATAATTAAAAAGACAGTATCAAATAAACTCTTAATGTCAGTGATGTTTATTCGTTTTTTCATTAATTTGAATTAACTTTGATAGCTTTTATCTGTAGTGCTTATGATAGAGGCTTATCAGCCTGAAAGCACCTATAAATAGGGCTTTCACAATTCAAATAGCTGGTTACGCCTAACCCAACACTGCAAGTTTGAGTAAGGCGTTTTGATGTTTAAGCGTTTTGCATGCCGTGCACCGCGGCGGCAGTAAGTTGTTGACCGCCTATTGCCCAGTCCCCCTCATTGACTTCTTTAATTCTCACCCAAGTTACGTTGCGCAGTGCTTCTCCTTCTATCTCAACCATTGTGTTGGTGATTTTCTCAATGATCTCTTTTTTCTGTTCAGGGTTAAAAACGTTTTTGATAACATGTACGTCGATTAATGGCATAGTGTTGTTCCTATATTTTCAGTGAGTTAATTGGGTTGTTTTCATGTTGGGCTATGGCCCTAACATGCTGGTAATACTAGAGACTCTTTGGCGACTATACCTGCGGGACATGTGGGGATTTTTTGGGGATTTTATATTTTTTTAGTAGAGCAAGTACTAAGCTATATTATGGGTGACACAGGTATATACCCATACCACTTCAAAATGACGGATTCAGAGAGGCTGAGATAGCATGGGCATATGTATGGTACTGATGAAAGGATCGATAAACGATGATGTATCAATTCAGTAAGTTTTCCCTCGACAGTGCAAATTATTGTTTGTCAGGTAATGGTGTCCAGTTGGCCATTGAACCTCAAGTTTTTGACCTACTCCATTATCTTGTAGTTAACAGTGGAAAAGTAATTTCTCGAAACGAGCTGTTAGACAATGTTTGGGCTGGCCGTATTGTCAGCGATACCACATTGAGTGGTCATATCAAATCTGTTAGGAAGGTTTTAGGGGACAGCGGACAAAGCCAGGTCATTATTAAAACAATACATGGTCGAGGCTATCAATTCATCGAGTCAGTCTCTATTGAGGAAGAGCAGCCCTCACAAAATAGCCCAGCACCACAAAGTACAGAAACTGTTGCCTCTGATATCAACGGGCCACTAATCGCCGTATTACCTTTTTTGAACAGAAGCAGTGACACCGAACAGCAATATTTCGCAGAGGGCATGAGCGAAGACATCATCACAGAATTAGCTCGATTCTCAGATATTCAGGTAGTTTCAAGATATTCATCATTTCAATTAGACAGCGAAGCTCCAACACTTGAAAGCTTTTGTGAACAACAGAAAGTTAGCTACTGGGTCGAGGGCAGTGTCAGAAAATCAGAAACATCCGTTAGAATTAGTGTGCAATTAGTTGATGCATTGACGCGTAACACTTTGTGGGCAGAGAAATATGACAAGTCTTTAGACGAGATTTTTTTTATTCAAGACGAGATAGTAGAAACCATTGTGTCTACACTGAGCGGCCAAATTCAAAAGGTTGAGCTGTTAAGAGCAAACTCACGCGCAACCAGCAGTTTACGAGCTTATGACCACCTTTTACGAGGCTTAGCTCTGCATAAAAATGGCTACACCAGTCAACAAAGCTTTTCCATGGCAAGTGAAGAGTTTTCAAAAGCGATCGCAATTGATCCGAACTTCGCCAGAGCCAGAGCATGGTTAATATGTTCAACGGCCAACATGTGGGAACTAATGACCGAAGAGCGCATAAAAGATGCATTGTTTGAGGCAAAACATGCATTGAGTCTGGATAGTTCTGAAAGTGAAATTCATAGAATTCTAGGGGCTATCTATTTATGGGCAAAAGACTTTGACCAAGGCGACTACCACTATAAAGAAGCTCGTAGACTTAGCCCCAACGATGCCCATATAGCTGTCAAGATGGGACGATTTCTTGCGTTTACTAATCGACTTGAAGAAGCACTTAAATTAGTCAGACACGCCATGATTTTAAATCCTTTGCATCCAGGCTGGTACTGGCAAGAACTGGGAGTGGTGTACTACAGCATGGATCAGTATTCTGAAGCGATTACTATTTTCCGACGGAATTGGGAATTAGGCGCATATGATATGGCCTTCATCGCAGCATGCCATGTAGCCAACGGTGACGCCGATGAAGCCAGAAAAGTTTGTCGCCAGGCGCTTGATAAGGAACCGAGTGCATCAGTTAAGCTATTTACACAGTTTGAAAATTACCAAGATGAATCCAAATCCCAGCTACTTATTGAGCGGATGTTAACGGCCGGATTTCCAGCTTAATCAAAAACTCAGGGGTTGATTAAGCTGGCTGAACATTGTTCAAAATCCTGTGTTACTGGCCTAAACGCCGCTCTGTTGACCTGGATAAGCAACAACAGTGTAGAGACCGATAGAGATAGCTGCGCTTAAAGACCTTGCTTATCCACAATTCAAGTCATTTACAATGGCATCTTGCCCGTTGCCAGCCAAAGAGCACATTCACTATCGAGTTCTTTTTCAGCACGACTTTCATATTTGGAAATGTCCTCTGCGCTGAGGACTTCACGCCACCGATCATTGGTTCCTTTATGGATGAAAAACTTGACACCTCCATCCCAAAACACTCCCTCTACCGGTACACTTTTTGCGGCATTATTTTTCATATAATCGAAACTGCAATGCTTAACTATTGACTCCCATTTGTTTTCATCGATTGGTGTTTCGATAAATTCAGCGATCCGACGAATTTCTCCCGGTAAGTCTTGCTTAAGGTTTTCAAAGTGCAAAAAAAGCACATTTGGTAAATTCCTGATTTGCCACCATGAGTGGACATTTTCCCAACATGGCCAGATGGGATAGCCATCTTTATTGAGCCAGTCGCGATAATACTGGATTATTGATAAAGGCGGTTCAATGGGCGGCACTACTCGCCCAGGTGTTTCGTTTAATGCCTCATACCATCCCTTGTTCGCAGTCGAATGATGGTTGTAAAAACTCCACAAAACATCACGACCATCGCGACCAATATAGATGCACTTGGCCTTTTCAGAAAACACTAAAGCATCTACTGGGAGGTGTGTTTTCATAAATCTGCGATGAGTCTGTGCCTCTAAAATCGGCAACTTTACTTCCTTGGGTGGTATACGTAAATCCACCCAAGGTGACATTTCTGCCACTTCCAATCCCTCTTCACCATTGAATATTAGTTGCGCAATAATTTGCTGAATCCAGGTTGTTCCAGACCTTGCGTAGGTTGAAATAACAATATCATCATCTCTGAACTTAACATCATTCCAAATAGTAGAATCAAAATGGTGGTTATGAAGTTATCTGCTTTTAACTGGCATAGAAATCTTATTCATTGATACTTCTTCATTGCGGGATGAATTGTAACTATAGCTATTTATGCCCAAAAGTCTGTATATTGGTCAGCCCTCCTCTCTATCAAAATCCAGAAATAACGCTTTATTATTATTTAATTAACCTTCCCCTCACTGACCCTATATCTGATTAGCTGGTGAGGTGAAACACGCACTTAGCCAGCCTCTGTGCATCAACACCATCCGCACAAGCTTAGTAAAAGTCCTTTACACCGCAAATCACTTGCCAGTAAGACTTCAGAACGGATTTACTAGACGATACGACTCTAGGTAACCTTTGAAGGCAGGCTAAATACAATATGAAACTATTACTCGTAATCACCTTAATTTTGGGATTAGTAAGCTTTAACTTGCAGGCACATGATACGACTGCAGAACAGGATAAATCGTTAAGTACCAAACCGATCTTTGAGCCATTGATCGATGGCAATTGGATTGGTTTAGGGATTGCATATGGATCCTATCGTGATCATGAAAGCCCAGCTAAAGGTAGTGTTTCATCTGAAGAAGACATTCTTGAAGATATGACAATTTTGACAACTGGCGGAGACATATCATGGAACCTTATCCGCATGTATGCTGCTGATCCTGCCAGTGAGCAAGTACTGAGGACCATAAAAAAACACCAGTTGCCGGTCAGAGTCATGCAAGGGGCCTGGTTATCATCAAAACAGACTGATGAAGAAAACGAACAGCAAATCTCGGAAGTTATTCGTTTAGCCAATGAATACAAAAATATAATTGTTAGTGTCAATCTTGGCAACGAAATATTCGTCGACTGGTCATCACACAAACTTGAACAATCTGACTACCCTAAATATTTGAGTTGGGTAAAAAGAGTTCAGGCTGCGGTAAACGTGCCGGTAACACTTGCCGATGATTATAACTTTTGGAACAAGCCCAGAAGTCAGGAGATAGCGGAAGCTCTGGATTATATCGTTTTGCATGCTTATGCGATGTGGAATTCACAAGAGCTTGATAATGCTGTTGCTTGGACAGAAAAAACCTTCAACGATATTCAGGCATTGCACCCAAATAAGCAGATTGCTTTAGGGGAGTCAGGTTGGGCAACGAGTTCCATAAGTACCAATGGCGATGAACGTTTGATTATTGGTGAAGCCAGTGAAAAAGCACAAAAACTCTTTTTCGATGCTTATCGAAAATGGTTAAAAGACAATCACATTGTGTCCTTTTATTTTGAAGCTTTTGACGAAAAATGGAAAGGTGGAAAAGACAAACCAGACGGTATTGCAGAGAAAAACTGGGGGATATTTCGCTCAAACCGAACACCAAAACTCGCTGTAGAATAGTTTTTAGCTAGTCTTGATATCGAAGCGGAAAAACTTAAACTAAGGTTTTTTTGAAAAATTAGTGGGTGGGTGAAAAAATCCATACTCCCCCACTTTTCAGTCTAGTGCCCCCCTATTTAACTGCGCTGCAAACAGCCCGAAACGGCGCAGTTTTGACCTTTTGATATAGTTAACAGCCCACTTATCCCGATTAAATCCCAACCAATCCCTACTCAATTTATATTCTCATTGGGGTTCGATATTCTTTTTGCCGTGACATGGTGTTGGTTTTTATCAAGCACCTAATTTTACTAACTTTAAGGATAATTCGATGAACAAAAAACTCACTCTAACCATATTGGTTGCTTGCATATTAAGTCTTGGAATACAGGCCGCCGAAATACCAGAGGTTGGGACTTACGCCGCTGGTGTGCAGCTTTCTTTTGGCAGTATTGATCATGATAGTTTCAGTAACGATCAAGACGGCGTTGCACAGGTCCAATTCTATGTCGACTACTATTTCAAGCCTGCCTGGGCGGTTGAACTTGCGGTAAACAATGGATCAAATGTAGATGATTGGATCTGTGACAATGTTGAAGATACCGATGACTTTTGCACCGCAGGTGACACTGGCAATCCTGATGCTTTCGAAAATGACTTGGATTTTACTAACCTAATTGTTGCAATACGCCATGACACCAGAGTAAGCGAAAGCAGCTTTATTTATGGCAAATTGGGCGCTCAATATTATGACTATGAAATGAAAAACAGCAATTCGATTTTTGAAAAAGACAGTGGTACCGGGGTATTTTCTGAGCTTGGTTGGAACTACCAATGGTCTAACAACTTAAGCACAAATGTGGGATATCAGTACATGGGAATGGGCGATCTATCGACTAGTTCTCTTACCTTCGGTCTTGGTTATAGTTTTTAAGGTTTATTCTTTACTGAGGCGCGTATGAAAACATTGCAAAGACATGGGTTGGCAAATAGATATTATTCTATAACGGAGCAAGCAAAGGGTTGGTTTGCTCTGCTGTTGCGTCGCTTTTTGCCCGCTCACGCGAGGTTGAGACAGATAGGTACTGGCTATCGTGACGCTAGATTACTCTATTTGGCTGCAAAATTAGGGATTGCTGATGAAATTGCAAACCAAGCTGTGTCCATTGAAATGTTATCAAAAAGGCTAACTGTTAATACTGAAGCTTTGTATCGTCTATTAAGATCCCTTGCATCGCTAGGGATCTTTAATGAAGTTAAGCCTAACGTATTTACCAATACCCACCCATCACTGCTGTTGCGTCGTGATACAAAGAATAGTGTCTTGCACAAAGTGCTCGCGGATAACAATATTGAGAAAAGCGCAGTATGGCTTGATAAGCTAGAGCTCAACTTTAACGGGCATATTACACATCACTCACTCGCTGTAACCGATGCAGTCTTGGACTCTCAGATTGGCAGTGTTCATAAGTCAGATCGTCTAACGTCAACGGACAATCCTTTTTGCGACTTTGATTGGTCTAGCTTCGATTTCGTTTTTGATTTTGGAAATTCCAAAGGAGAACATCTATCCAATATTTTGCAATGTACGAATGAATTGAATGTTTGCTTTTACGACAAACCAGCGGAAATAAGAAATGCACGAAAAAGGTGGTTTCAGGGTCAAGAGCTTACTTCAGTAATCCGTGTTTCTTTCGAAGAAGGAGATATACTTCATTCGATACCCAAAGCGAGCACAAATAAGCGTCTCTATTGTTTTGTCAGTGTTAGTCGCGAGTTAAACGATGAAGACGGTTTATTAGTGTTAAGCAATGTTAGAAAAGCCATAGGAGCATTTCAAACGACTGTTGTTATCTTTGATTCAGTCTTGCCTGAAACTAAGGCTGACCGACTTATGACATTAAGCGACATGCAATTATTAGTCGAAAAATCAGGTAAAGAAAGAACCTTAAGTCAATGGAAAATATTGTTTTTGCGAAGTGATTTTAAGTTAATTGAAATGGTTTCTTTGAGAAGTGTAAACAGTGTATTAGTGTTAACACTAAAATAAAATATCTATACCTAAATTATCTCAAAATACGCATTTTGAGGTAACGTAGATGTAGATCTGGGATAGCGTTTATTCTTACTACAATCCTGATACTATAAGCTATTGGCTTGCGCGGCCGCTTGACTAGCTAATTCTCTATTCAAACCAGTCGCCTAAGGCCTTTCATTTTTTTAAGCCCACCTTTAAAACAATAAAACCTAGTTTTGGGGAAGTCCCATGAAGACTAACAATAGAAAATACGAGGTAAAATATCAATGAATAACGCCCTACCCTTGCTTCAATCTCAGAACAGTCGAAAAAAACTACTACAATACGGCTTAGTCGGATTATCGGTACTCTTATTAGCAGGATGTGGCGAAAGCAATGATGCTGCCAAATCTGAAAAAATAGAAACCAAAACAACTAACCCATTTGAAAATAGCGACTTTAAAGCTGCTTACGATGGGATTTCTATACCGAACCTAAAGAAACACATCCAATACCTATCTTCCGACGAACTCGGTGGCCGTGAGCCTGCCTCTGAAGGCGATAAAGTCACTGCTAATTATCTGATCAATGAGTTTAAACAGCTTGGTTTAAAGCCTGGCAACGGCGACAGTTACTTGCAGCAGGTCGACCTACTTGCAATTAACTCAACAGTTTCTCAAGGCCTTAAGATTGGCGATATGGAATTTTCTAATACCGAGAACTACGTTGCTTCTACGCGAAACAAAGAAAAGGTCATGAGTCTTAAGGATTCTGAACTGGTATTTGTTGGTTATGGTATTAATGCGCCAGAATTTGGATGGAATGACTATCGAGGCTTGGACGTTAAAGGTAAGACAGTCGTTATCTTGGTAAATGACCCTGGTTATGCCACTCAGGACCCAGAAGTTTTTAGTGGAAAGACCATGACTTATTACGGCCGTTGGACTTACAAATACGAGGAAGCGGGCCGTCAAGGTGCTGCAGGTGCGATTATTATTCATGAAACTAAACCCGCAAGCTATGGTTGGAGCGTGATCAAGAATGGTTGGACTGGTACTCAGTTCCACCTTCCTCGCAATCAAAACAGCGGCCCAGTGGTTGATGTCGAGCTATGGATTGATGTGAATAAGACCCAAGAACTGTTCACCAAAGCAGGATTAGATTTCGAAAAAGAAAAACTACGCGCACAAACGAAAGAGTTCACGCCTGTTACTCTTGGAATGAATGCTTCGGTTGAAGTAACTTCCAAATTTTCGCAATCAACCTCAAACAACGTGGTTGCAGTTCTTCCTGGTAGCGAAAAACCTGATGAGCATATTATCTACATGGCTCATATTGATCATTTAGGAACTGACACGAGTTTAGAAGGCGACCAAATCTACAATGGCGCACATGATAATGCGAGTGGAATTGGCGGGATCATCGAAATTGCGAGAGCCTATAGCTCATTAAAGAATGCGCCTCGCCGTTCAATTACCTTTGTTGGTGCTGCGGCAGAAGAGCAAGGCACTTTAGGTTCAAAGTATTATGCTGATAACCCTACCATTCCCCTTTCGAAGGTTGTCGGTCTGATTAATATGGATAGCATCAATATTACCGGACGCAAGAAAGATGTCAGTGTTAAAGGCAACGGTAAGTCGGAACTAGAGGAAGTACTAGCAAAGGCAGCAGCGCTACAAAATCGTACGCTAACGCCTGAAGCGCATCCAGAACGCGGTTATTATTTCCGTTCTGATCACTTTAGCTTGGCTAAAAAAGGCGTCCCAGGGCTAAGTGTTGGCGGCGGTACCGTTGCACTTAACGAAACCGAAGAAGTCTTTAATAAGCGAATATCTGAGCGGATCGGTCGTTGTTACCATCAACTGTGTGACGAGTACGCGGAAGATTGGGGGTGGGATGGAGCTAAGGAAGATCTGCAGCTTTATTATGCGACTGGTTATCTACTATCAACAAGTGACCAGTGGCCTAATTGGTATCAAGGGACTGAGTTCAGACTTCTCAGAGACGAAATGATGAATTAGTTGGAAGTTTAATATTTAAGAATGGCGAACCTTGGTTCGCCATTTTTTTGACCATAGAAATTTTCAAGCTACTTTTCTGGCTACTTCTATCGTTTCCACACTGAATGTTAGAAACCTGCGGTAAAACCTGCACAGTCAGAGCCGATAAAGTTTCTCCTTCGGATCTGGAATGGTCGTTTATCAAGTGTAAGGAATTTACGCGGACACTCACTGTTAATATTGTCAAATAATTCAAAAATCAGGATGCTATTAGTTAGAGAGCTTAGTATTAAACAGCAACATGTAATCACTTAACCGCATAGTTGTCGGAGTTTAATATTTAACCTGAATTCTGGATAAGAAATGTCGAAGAAAATAATTTTCCTTTATATTTCAAAGTGATTATTATGACGACTTGCATGAATACTGTATTCGACGGGTAAGTGTTGCTATTTCTGTACTCATCAAGGCGCGAGCTATGTTGTTTAGTCACTCTAAACGCATGGTGAGCAACGTTGAGAAGGGCAGAAAGAGCTGCGCTTACAGGCG
>JBLHNW010000117.1:0-9293 GCA_047622205.1 Paraglaciecola sp. | reverse complement strand
GCCTGGTCACACATAAACCAGGGCATAGATTCTGATTTTGTGACGGGTAATAATGATGCGGATGGCCCTTTCATGCTGCGTTGGGCTGAGCAAGAGTTTGGCCAACATTACCCGCAACGCGTAGCAAATTTACAGCAACGTCTCATTAACTGGGGCGGAAATTCCTCTGGGATTAACGTGGCGAATATTGACAATACCGGCACCATCCATCCCGACAGTTACTGGTGGAACCATGCCATAGGTAATGTGAAAACTGAGAAATTTTCAGATATCTGGCGTGACAGCAAAGACCCGCTCATGGTTGGTTTTCGGCAACATCCAAGACCGGTGAAAGGTCGTTGCCAGCAATGTTATTACTTAAGTATTTGTGGCGGTAATACCCGAACACGCGCATTTGCGCAAACAGGTGATGTCTGGGCGGAAGATCCGGGCTGTTATTTAGACGATGTTGAAATCGGCCTGACGCAAACAAATTATTCCGCGCAGGCTATTCACATTTCGCAAGCATGATAGCTGTTCATTCCTACAATAAATAGTGAGTCAATAATGATAAATAAATCAATTTTAAATGCGGGCGAAGTGGCATTAGTGGGTTCAGGTCCGGGCGATGCGGAATTATTAACCTTACGTGCTTTGCGCTTTATCGAACAAGCTGAAATAGCTATTTATGACCGCTTAGTGAGTGCTGAAATAATGGCATTATTGCCAGAGAAATGTGAAAAAATTTATGTCGGTAAAGAACAGGCCAAACACTGCGTACCGCAAGACAGGATAAATCAAATCCTTGTTGAGCAGGCGCAACTGGGCAAAAAAGTCTTACGGTTAAAAGGCGGCGACCCTTTTATCTTTGGCCGTGGTGGCGAAGAAGCCGAATATCTGCTGGCTAATGGGGTGAGTTGCCATATCTGTCCGGGCATCACGGCAGCCTCAGGTTGTACGAGTTACGCCGGGATCCCGTTGACCCACCGCGGCGTGGCCTTGGGGTGCACTTTTATTACCGGGCATATTCAAAATAACGGCCAGCTCAACCTACCTTGGCAAAGCCTTAAAGAAAAGACCCAAACGGTTGTTTTTTATATGGGGATCAATACCCTGCCCATGATCGCCCAGGAACTGATCAAACATGGTCGCGCGGCAACAACGCCGGCAGCGCTGATCCGCTGTGGCACCCAGCCGGAACAACAGGTGTTTCGCGGCCAGTTAGGCAATATTGCGCAGTTGGTAGCACAGCACAAGATCACCCCGCCCACCCTTATTGTGGTCGGTGATGTGGTTAACCAGTTAACCGATAAACCACTGGCTCGACCGGGATTTTTGCAAGCTGACATTTTACTGACAAAAGTACCGTCAACAGTGCAAACAAAAGCGCTGACAGACACGCAGACAGAAACAGAACAAGCAGCGCTAGAAGCGGCAGTACTTTAACATCGAGGTGGTTGTATGAATAAACATATTATGGGCAAACTTGCATGTTCGAGTATCCTGCTATTGGGCAGCGCCTTCAGCCTCTCATTGCAGGCAAGTACCAGTCAGATCAGTGCTGATACCAACAAATCCGCGCTGAAACTGTATCAGGACAACTGTCAGACTTGCCACGGAGTTGACCGCATGGGTGCTATGGGACCTGCGCTATTTCCAGAAAATCTATCTCGACTAAGAAAAAACAAGGCGATTAAGGTGATCAGCAATGGTCGACTCGCTACCCAGATGCCAGCATTTAGCCAAACTCTGAACGAGCAGGAAATTAGCCGTTTAGTGGACTATATCTATACCCCAGCAGCTACTTTACCGCAGTGGACGCTGGCAGATATCAAGGCAACAAGAGTTGAACATTTCGATCAAAGTAAATTGCCAACCACGCCGAAATTTGATGCTGACCCGATGAACTTGTTTATTGTGGTTGAGCTCGGCGACCACTCCGCGACCCTGCTAAACGGTGATACCTTTGAACCCATTACCCGCTTTAAGACCCGTTTTGCCCTGCACGGCGGTCCAAAATATTCTCCCGATGGCCGCTTTGTTTACTTTGCCTCACGGGATGGTTGGATCAGTAAATACGATATCTATAATATGAAAACCGTCGTGGAAGTGCGTGCCGGTATCAATACCCGTAACTTAGCGGTTTCTTCCGATGGTAAATATGCCATTGTCGGCAACTACCTGCCCCACAACGTGGTGATCTTAGATACCCAGGATCTGCAACCGATAAAGCTGATTAAAACCAAGGACAGCAAGGGCACCAGTTCACGGGTCAGTGCGGTTTATAATGCCCCGCCACGGCACAGTTTCATCGTTGCCTTGAAGGATGTAAAAGAGGTTTGGGAGATCCCTTACAGCGATAAAGGTGGCGTTGAGGTGCAAAAAGGCTGGGCACACGATCACCGTAAAGATGTGGGTGAAGGTGCGGTTGAAAACTGGCAGGCAGAAGGACAATTTCCAATCCGCCGGATAAAAACGGAAGATTATTTGGATGACTTCTTCTTCGACCCCGACTACATCAACCTGATTGGCGCTTCACGTGATAGTCACAATGGTCAGGTTATCAACCTGGATGCGAAGAAGAAGATCGCCACTATTGAGATGGCGGGTATGCCACACCTTGGCTCAGGCATAACCTGGCAGTATCAAGGGAAACAGGTTTTTGCCTCGCCGAACATTAAAGATGGCCGAGTCTCTGTGATTGATATGGAGAACTGGCAGGTGATCAAAGAGATCGAAACTGAAGGGCCCGGTTTCTTCATGCGCAGTCACAGTAAATCACCTTATGCCTGGGTTGATGTATTTTTTGGCCCAAACAAGGAAAAAGTACACATCATTAGGAAAGATACCCTGGAGATAGTGAAGACCTTAGCACCGGTCAAAGGCAAAACCGCCGCTCATGTTGAGTTCACCAAAGACGGTCAGTACGTATTATTAAGTATTTGGGATGATGATGGTGCGGTGATTGTTTATGACGCCAACACCCTGGAAGAGGTTAAACGCATACCAATGAAAAAACCGTCGGGCAAATACAACGTGTTTAATAAGATCAACTATGAAAAAGGAACCAGTCATTAACTGTGGTTGCTTAGATTTGGTCTGACAATACGAAGGGGCACTAGAGCACGTACTTGGAGTAGTTTTTCAAGTCGCTATGCCCTTTAGTGCTTAGTGTACGTGATACAGCTCCTAATTTATAAGTACATCACACAGAGAAACCAAAATGGCTGCCATCTACCATTTCTACATCAAGGCGTAATTTACCGCCGGTTGCTTCAATGTATTTTTTAAGAGATGACAATTTGATATCTTGCCCTACTTTTTCCATGCCCGATATTGTTGGTTGTTTTACACCCATAGCCAAAGCTAATTCATTCTGAGTTCAATTATTTAGTGGAATGATTACCAGCTCTCTCACGTAACTCAGATAAATGAATATTTAGTAACATATCTGTTGCCAACTCTTTCGCTTGAGCAACAACTTCTGGCTTTTCATTTGCCATTATGTCTTTAAGTGTACGAGCCATAGCATTAACCTCTTCAAGGTGAAAAATACTGGTAACATCTCGATGACATTACCTATGTAACACCACGCAGTGGTTGTCTATAACTAGCATTGTATTTGTTGCTGATTAGTTTCCAAAATATCGGACTTGTTAGCAACTTTTTGCTCTACATACCGGTACAAGATTATCATGACGAAGCACAGCACGAGGCAGAGTCCAAATAGCCACGATGCATTTAACCATTGCAACATAGCACCACCAATAAAAGGAGCAAGTGCAAAACCTAATGCATAAACAGATGCCGCACCATGATAAGTGCCACGCAAATGACTTGGTGCCATTTGATCGACTTGTACACTCAACGAAGGAAATGCGATCACTTCACCTAAGCTCAAAACAAAACAAGCAATAGCCCAACCTATCGGCCATTCTAGCGGTGTTAACATAAATATAAATTGTGCTAATGCCATCATAACCATACCGATTTGAGTACGTTTGAATGTTGGCACATGCTCTAATAATTTGAGTACTGGAAACTGTAATAAAATAATGGTCATAGTATTCATCAATACTAAACCAGCAATCACAACAGTGGCATTATCGATACCACTGCGAACAACAAGTTGCGGAATTGACGCTTCAAGT
Source organism: Paraglaciecola sp. (assembly GCA_047622205.1). Lineage (GTDB taxonomy): Bacteria > Pseudomonadota > Gammaproteobacteria > Enterobacterales > Alteromonadaceae > Paraglaciecola. The sequence goes on along the minus strand of JBLHNW010000117.1, from coordinate 5,163 downwards.
TGACCATACACAAACATCATTAAAATATTAGCAATAACCAATATTAAGAATATGCTGTCTTTACCTAGGACCTTTAAGGTATCAGTGAATTTAGGTGTGTCTTCTGCTTGTTTACGCTGAATTTCAGGACTATAACTAAAACCAATAAATAACCAAAGGGCGTAAATCATATAAACAATGCCCGCAATGATGAATAATTGCTGTGGACTTGAAAGGGCCAATGTCACGCCGATCAGTGGACCTAAAGCACCACCTAAATTAACAAGAAAATAGCGTAAATTAAGTGCCAGTTCTCTATCTTTTGGTTCATTCAGGTTATCACCAATAACCGCTTTACCAGGGGCTTCAATCATTGGTCGCATCAAACCACAAAGCACGATAAGTACGTAGAACTGCCATAACTCATTAGCAAAACCAATAGACGCATACGTCAATCCAGCCACGATACTGCCAATGATCATGACCCATTTACGACCAAATATATCGGAAATATAGCCTGAATAAAGACCAGTTATTGCCCCTAATGCTGCCGATGATGCCAGCATATAACCGATTTCAAATGCACTGACTTGATAGTCGTTATATAAAAATACAATGAGAAATGGCCAAGCCATAAAATAACTTGTACGCGCTAATAGTGTTCCCGTTAACACCACCCAAATATTAAGATTAAACGCTTTCACCCTCTGCCATTGAAACAGGCTTTGAGTTTCTTCTTTTACAACTTCCCGACTCATAAGAACCTCAAATTTTGTTTAGACAGAATATAATCTGTATTTAATATACAATTAACAAACAGTGCATGGGAAGAATAAAAACTCTAAATCCAAAAATTGTTGATTTAAACAGGCTCAGGCAGTATCAGGGGGAAGATGGTCGTGTCTCCGTAATTGCTATGGTGAACTGGCAGGTGATCAAAGAGATTGAAACAGAAGGTCCCGGTTTCTTCATACGCAGTCACAGCAAATCACCTTACGCCTGGGTTGATGTATTTTTTGGCCCCGACAAGGAAAAAGTGCACGTAATTAAAAAGATTCCCTGGTGGAGGTTAAACGCATACCGATGAAAAAACCGTCGGGCAAATACAACGTGTTTAATAAGATCAACTATGAAAAAGGAACCAGTCATTAACTGTCATGACTCAAACACGGTCTGACAATACGAAGGGGGCACTAGAACACAATACTTGGGATGGTTTTCCAAGTAGTGCTTGCCCTCTTAGTACCGAGTTAACCTGACACCGATCCTTATTTATTATATGCGTCTCTACGGTTCTCACCATACATACAGCTTAAAGTACGCCAAGAAAGAAGCGATGAAAATAAATCCACACCAAGCAAAAAACACGATGAATTTTTCTTCTGTAGACGCTTCTTCCATGTCTGGGACGAGCGAGACAAGATAGCATCCGATAGGAATTAACTCGTACATTTTGCCTGCATATTGATTGCTCATTCCCAGAAATGGCGGTACGTAAAGATATACAATGGCATATACAGTGACAAACAGCATCACTAAAACTCTGTTCCAACCAATAGACTGTCCTTCTCGATAGAACCTGAACAGCAGGTAAAACCCACCGAGAATAGCTAAAATTAGAAACATCCTGTTCCTTAATATTGTTAAAGCATTTAAAGCCGCCAGCAGCGACTGATGTTGCTTGGGCTTGTTATATTAACTCTCACACCTAAGTGAATAATTGACCAACAGTTTTCATTGGAATGAACATTCTGACACGACCATTTATTTCACATAACACCTCAAAACCATACTTTGCATAGAATGACTCCGCTTGTTTTGTTACGCAATCAACAATAACAGCATAAGCTCTCATATGAGCATTTATTTCCCAAAGATATTCCAAGGCTTTAATTAAACTCACTTTACCCAAACCACTACCGTGAAACTCTTTATGAACTGCAAGTTGGGCCAAAAGAAAAACAGGAATGGGATAACGTGGTAACTTTTTAGCCATTGCTGGCGGTAACGTTTCACGGCTAATCGAACTCGGTGCAATGCTATAAAATGAACAAATTGGGTATTTTTGATTTGGTAAAGGCACAGAAGCAGGCAAAACCATTGTACGACTAATCCCCGCTTACATATGCTTGGCAGCTTGAGTTTGGATAAAATCGTTTAGCTCTTTTTCACCACAGTAAAATGAAGCGCGATCATGCTGGGATTTATCCAATTCTTTGAATTTTTTGGCATAGCTCACTTAAAATTACCATCTTTAGTAAACGCAGCAGCTTCAAGTAATGCTTTATTCGGCGCTTTAGCCTTGTCACAAGCAACTATAAATTGATCAAATACATTTGCTTCTACTGTAATGCTTTCATGCTCAGAAATTACCTGAGTTGAATCTTCGTCCATTAAACGAACAACATATTCAGTTAAGTTTTTTAAACCAAGTAAAGCTGATGCTTTTTCAGCCTTAGCTTTAATTTTTTCATCCAAATGGATATCAAGTCTTACAGTAGCCATAAATCCCCCAATTGTACGGAATAGTTCCGTAATAGGATTAAGTATAGATTTCATACAACCAAAGATAAATTTGTACGGAAGATATCCGGAATGTTTTTTGTTTTGTTATAACTGTCGTTAATCAGACTTGGTCTGACAATACGAAGGGGCTCGAGAACACAATACTTGGTGTGGTTTTCCAAGTCGTTCTTACCCCTTTGTGCGTTTGGGTAATCAAATTCCCCAAAGTCTCACAGCCCCATCTCTTACGTCTTCACTTACTTCTTCACTTACTTCTCTATTTCCCGGTAAATGACGGTTTGTGATGTATCAATGCTGGCTCAGATAAAGTGCAAACATACGTTTAGCAGTCTACGCTGAAGTGTGATCATGACGAAAAGTGCCTTTTAAAAATCAGGATTGATGGTGTCAGATGGGGGGAAAAGACTAAATGAAAAAATTATCATTGTTCCTGATGCTATTAATGCCAGTTTTACTTTGCGGATGCACAGAGAGCCCAAGCGGAGAAGCAACTAAAAAAGTACAACTTATCTTCTTATCGGAGAATTGGCCCCCCATGTCTTATCCCGATGATGGAAAACCCACAGGCATGGCGGTCGATGTCACAAGAGCGATAGCGAATGAACTGGGCGTACAAGCTGATGTTAAAATCCAGCTATGGGAAGACACTTACCAAACTGCAATAAAGACCCCCAATGTAGTTGTAACTGCGATGAACAGGACACCTCAGAGGGAAGACCATTTCAATTGGATTCAGCCGCCCTTAAAACGTTACAAGGAGTACTTCTATAAAAAAAGAGGCAGCAATATAACAATAAACAATTTCAACGATGCCAAGAAATACAAAATTGGCACTATTACAGATTTTGCTGCTGATCAACAATTAAAAGCGCTGGGGTTTGAAAATATTATTAGCTATCCAACGCCGGAAGATGCAATGAGCGCGTTAGTGAAAGGTGAAGTTCAGTTGAGTATTTTTGGCGACTTTATATCCGAGTACATCATAAAAGAAATAGGGTATTCGGTGAGTGATGTCTTGCCCGTATATAAAGCGTTTGATCGTGAACTCTATATTGTGATTTCAAAAGGCACATCGGCAGAAGTGGTTAGCGAGTGGGAGCAGGCATTCAAGGTAATACGGAAAAATAAAACGTATTACAAGATTTATGAAAAGTGGTTCCTTAGTCACACTCTTTAATGTTTTGTAACAATCATTTGAAAGGTTTTGTAACAAGCATTTGAAAATAAGTTAATTGAAATTATGGAACATCAATCTCTTGTACCACATATTATCGCGATAATGGCGCTTTTTTTTATTGCTGCAATATCATCGATCGCGTTAAGGCGTATAAAAATACCTTATACAATCGGACTGGTTGTGGTCGGTGTGCTTATCGCCTATATGGCTAAAGATGTTGAAGCGCTCGATATCGTCAGGGATATCCGATTATCTCATGATGTGATTTTGTATGTTTTGCTTCCTACACTTATTTTTGAAGCGTCCATTAGCATTAATAGCAGGCTGCTATTTAAGAATCTGGTCCCCATTCTCTTATTCGCGATCCCCGGTTTACTTGTATCAACGCTTATCGTTGGCACCATAATGAGTATTTTCACACCACTACATCTGGGAACGGCGATTCTTTTTGGCGCACTTATATCCGCAACTGACCCCGTTTCTGTTGTTTCATTATTTAAAGAAATCGGCGCGCCAAAACGCCTAACTATCTTGGTTGATGGCGAAAGTTTGTTTAACGATGCCGCCGCAATTGTGCTTTTCAATATCATTGCTGTGGGTATCGTGAGTCAGTTAACTTTTGATATGGAAAATGTACTCTATGGCACGCTGTATTTCTTGAAAGTGTTTTTTGGTGGCATTGCGATTGGTGCCATTATTGGGTATGTAATTTCCTGGATCATAAGTAATTCACGAAATGAACCTGCAACCAATATCGCCTTATCAACGGTCCTTGCCTATACATCCTTTATAACCGCAGAATATTTCTTTGAGGTTTCGGGTGTCATGGCCGTGCTTGCGTCAGGCATGCTACTCAGTTGGCAGAAACTCACTCAAGAAACGGAGCAGCAACTACATTATTTCTGGGAATATGCTGCGTTTGTCTGTAACAGTTTTATTTTTCTGCTCCTGGGTGTTGCCGAGCTTCAACTGATATTAATGATAGGAGAAAAAGACAACATTCTTTTATACATGGCAATTGCAGTGCTTGCTGTTACCCTCGCCCGCATGTTTGTGGTATTTGTTATGCCGCACATCATGCCGTTTAGATTTACAAAAATTAATACCCGATACAAAACAATCATATTTTGGGGCGGTTTAAGGGGAGCTGTACCATTAGCGTTGGTGCTCAGTCTCTCTCGGAATTTTGAAAGTCATCAATTATTGGTCGAATTAACCCTGGGAGTCGTATTGTTTACCTTGCTGGTACAGGGGCCTACGATTAAACCCCTGATGCGCGCCTTAGGGATAAAGGCTGAAAAGTAATTTTTGTACTTGAAGATCAACAATGCTCTGAGCACAGTCAAATGAAGCTCGATCATGCTCAGAAATACAAAGTGTCGATTGTGATGGATTGCTGCACCACTGTGGATAAAATGATTCACAACATTGCGCTAAACGCGGTATCGACTCGTGTACCACTAGTGACTACTGACCAAGTT
>JBLHNW010000116.1:0-9327 GCA_047622205.1 Paraglaciecola sp. | reverse complement strand
AGCGCCATCTTGATAAATTCCCCAATCTGCCATGGCAAGCAGAGCTTACAAATTCAAACGAGTTTGCCAGTTTGTTTTCAGAGGATTTCGAATTTTCAGTGCCCCGGGGTGTCGATTTTATTTCCAAAAACGAGCAGCTGCATTTTTCATCGGTACTGGCTTACCATAAAGGGTCAAAAACGATCCACGTAGACGACACGTTAATGTACCTAAAATTACCTGGTTTACTCGGTGTTTTAAAAAGTCCAGAAGTGTCTTTTCATATGACATTGTCCAGAACATTGGAACGACGCAAAGGAGCTGCAGATGATTTTCGGCTGTGGGTCGCACAGCTAGCGGAGCAATGGAGCGATGCTGAAGTGTTATGTGCGGCTCATTCGTCAACATTGCTTATCAAAAACCAATCACCATCAATTGCGGCGTTGATCATGATAGCATTGGAACGGGAAGAACAAACCTTGAGGCAGCATCAAAAGAAGTTTGGTTAACACAATTTCCCTCACTATATTCACGTTCTGGCTTTAAGCATAATGTACTCGATTCATAAGCTTATTCGGTACTATGTAACAGTGAATAATGTGAATGAACACTGCGTCCGCAGTGTTCTCTGTGGTTTCATACAGCTTCTAATCACAAAATTTATATGGACAGACACTCTAACAGAACACTCTAACAGGACAGCCATCATAACGAGCGGTCAAATAAATTTTTTAAATATTATTGAGATGGGTGTCTTGGTAATTCTTCTTCTTTAAACGTATGGGTGACAATGAAAAAGTGTGACTTACCGAGCAAGACCTGTATCGTTTGTAATCGACTCTTTAGTTGGCGAAAAAAATGGGCTCGTGATTGGGAACATGTGAAATATTGTTCTAAACGTTGTGCAGGCCAACGAAATCGATGCGACATTGGCTTGGAGTGAAATAGTTTTTCCAGGGCATTTCAGTCTACTTTTTAGAACATTATTTATTTCGCGGTCCGTCAGGTAAGGTATGTGTTTTTAGTATACGTCTACCTTCATGTTGTACATCATCACGTTTTTGAAATGCCCATAGTTTGTCGCGAGCACGTCTGGCTGACGCATCGATGTCGATAATGGGCTTTGGATAATGTTCGCCTATTATCACTGAGTATAATTGCTCTTCCATTGCCGTGAGTAGCCATGGTGTGTGCAGCACAGCATTAGGCAAGGCACTAATTTCTGGGATGAAACGACGAATAAATTCTCCATCAGGATCTTTTTCCTTTGACTGTTTGATCGGATTATACAAACGAATAATATTGATACCTGTCACGCCAGCCTGCATCTGAAATTGGGGGTAGTGTATTCCCGGCTCAAAGTCCAAAAACATACTTGCCAAGTGAGTAACACCGTCTCGCCAATCAATATCCAAATGATGACAAAGAAAGCTTACTAGCATCGAGCGCATCCGAAAGTTAATATAGCCCGTTTGATGAAGACATCGCATACATGCATCAATCAATGGGAATCCGGTATTGCCGGATTTCCATGCGTTTAATCTTATATTTTTATCAGGGCCATCCAAGTATTGATAGTTTAAATAGGCTTTGTTTACTGGCCGAAACTGCATTTGTGACTCACTTTCAAATTTTTGCACAAAATGACAATGCCAGTGGAGTCTCGATGAGAAAGCGACCAGTGTCCTGCGCCAACCTTGCTTCTGCCAATTCTTCAGTACAAATTGATAGACTTGCCTGATACTGATGTTTCCCCACGCTAAATAAGGAGAAAGGCGGGAACATGCTGCTCGACTTGCAATAGGACTGGAGATAGAAAATGTGTATTCTTTGCCTCTTTTCTCAAAAAAGTGATGCAGTGTATACCATGCTCGACATTCTCCTCCTTGCTGAAAGGCGGGATCACTATTTTTCCACTCTTGCGGTAATGAGTCGCTTTGGTCTAAACCAGTTATTTCTTTGTAGTTTATCCAATTCAATGAATGAAGTGCTGTATCGTCACAATTTGCGCGCATTGTGATATACCAATTTTTCTGCCAGTTGAGTCGTCTTTTTAGGCCTCTTTTTACAGCACCGCACTCAAACTCCTGCCATTCAATCTCATTATCAGAAAACCACCTAGCCATCTCCTTGTCTCGTTCGAAAGTATTGTCTAAACCAATTTCCTGATAACTGTAAACAGCAGAAATATTGTGTTGTTGTGCGATACTTTGAAATGCAGAGCGGGCGTCTTGATAACGCACTAAAACCTTTGTTTGATATTCACGTAGTTGTTTATTTAAGTCTTCAATTGACTGCCAAACAAAACGCCAATGACGAATGTCGAAGTGCGGATCTTGAATTAACATTGGTTCAAAAAGAAAAAGAACTACTATTTTCTTACCATTCAATGTGGCGTTTAATAAAGGTTGGTGATCTCTAAGCCTAAGATCCCTCTTCAACCAAACCAGATTGACTGAGGTATCAACCAATTGGCCAGTCTGCTGCATCGGTTTGATCTAAAGGTGATTCGTTGACTTGGCCACCCCAACGGACTATGAAGTGTCCATTAGGATCGTAGCTTGCAGTTTGTTTGTCTAGGTTGAAGCGCCTATGCCCTCTTGGATCGGCCCCTACGCCCGCCAGATATTGCCAGTTACCCCAATTTGAAGCGACGTCAAAATCAACCAGTTGTTGCTCAAAGTAGGCTGCGCCAAATCGCCAGTCGACACCCATTTCATGCACTAAACAACTTGCCACTAGCTGACGTCCTCGATTTGACATATAGCCTGTTTGGTTGAGTTGTTTCATGCAGGCATTAACAATTGGATAGGGTGTTTCTCCCTGACACCAGCGGGCAAATCGCTGTGGCAAGAAAGTGGTCAATGGGCGACGGTTTCTTACTCCGGAAAACTGAAAAAGGCGCGATTGGTGTTTAAGTAAATACCATTGGAAATAGTCTCTCCATAGAAGCTCGAAGTACAACCAATAAGTGGAATCATTACTACCATGCTGTGCTTCGTAGTCCTTGAGTTGAGAATAAACCTGCCTGGCAGAAAGGCTGCCATTTGCTAACCATGCAGACAATTTACTCGAGTAATCCCATCCATCTAGACCGTTTCGAGTTTTTTTATACGCCTTAATATTGTGGGTCTCGAACAAATACCAGTGAAGCTGTTTAAGACCGGCTTTCGCTCCACCTTGGAATTCAACTGGTTGAGCTGAAGGTCTATCAAATTTGTTAGAAAACGACGCTAAGTTGATATCGATAGGTTTAGCAATGGATACGGGGACGGGACATGGGGGCGAAACCGGCATTTCTTCTACTCTTTTTCTAAACGAAGTAAAACCATCGGGTAGACAATCCAGAGTGAATGGAAGCGCATCTTGAGTTAGTAAAAAGTGAGCATCAGATTGAGAAAATGAGATGTGTGGGTATCTATCCTTGATCCTTTGCCATTGTTGGCGTTCATAAACACCAGGATGTTGATTAACACTAATAAATTGCGGTGCTAATCTGGCAATTAAATAATCAAATATCGTGACAGGTTCTCCTTCAAAAACAAACAGTCTCTGTCCTTTTGAGGCAAGTTCTTTATCTAAGCAAGATAATGTTTCTTGCAGGAATGCCCAGCGAGCCTGGCCCATATGTTTAGCCTGAAAATGCGAGGGCTTAAACCATCTTGGGTCGACTATAAAAATACAGACTAGCTCATCAACCAACTCACTCAAAGCTGCTAACGCATTGTTGTCGGCTAGCCGCAGGTCATGCCTAAACCAGAAAATGCCACGGCTAGATTTTGCTTTTGAAAGAGTCGACATAAGGTGGGGATTATTCCTTTACTTGGGCAGATGCTTTAGGAGTAGCAAGAATTTGTGCGATGATTTGCCATACTTGCGGGTTCACTCCCAAACCAAAGTGTGAGCCACTGACCTCAATATTTTGCGCTTGTTGATTATAAATATCGTTCGAGGCTTCCCATCCTACGATGCCATCAGATTTACTGTAAATAGAGCTTACTGGTTGATTAAGCCCAATCAGATTACGCTGATGCACGTCGAGTTCAAAAACTTCAAGGTCGATGTTTTTCAGTTTTGCATAGCCTTTTCCAACCGATGTGAACTTGGGGCCACCAACAATAGGGGTGCCAAAAGTGACCACTTCGCGCACTGTTTTTGGAAACAATCTTGCCGCTTCCCGCGCCAAAACACCGCCTAAACTCCAGCCCAATACAGTCACGCTTTTCCCATTAAGCGCTGAAGATACTGTTTTAATGCGTTCACCTAAACGAACCATGTCGATGTCTACGTCGCCACGATTCCTTCCCATCTCAGTGTAGTAGACGTCATAGCCTAAAAATTTCAGATAACGCCCAAGCGGCCACATAGAATAATCGTCAGTCATATAACCAGGTACTAAGATAACCGGCTTACCATCACCTTTCGGTGCATCACGCAATTTTTTCGCATGTAATACGAGTGACGCAAATTCGAAGGGTGCACGCGTTTCTAACAGTGTTTTAAACAGGTTAGGGCGTTTAAGTTGTGGCGGTGTCAGTAAGTCTGCGGTCAATTTGCAATCTCTATTCACTTAAGTCTTATTTTTTTATTAAAACCATACAGATTTGATTGAAAGATAAATCTGTTCATTGTCACACTTCAAGAATGACTTGATTGTGTATAGTGTTTACGAAATTTAATCTCAAGGGGATCAGGTCGAAATGTTTTGCTGTTGCACCGCTCCGTACTTTTATGATTGAAAATCAAAATTATGGATTATTTGTTTTTCATTTTGTACTGTGTTTTACAGTAAGCTCTGTAAATCTCAGGCGACCTCAACTTGGCATGCTTGGTATTGCGCCCCGTGACTCTCTGTCGCCAGTTATTAAAGGTTTTTCGTTTGAGTTGACTGCGCATAAGTTTGATCACATCGTCCTCAGAAAAATTATACAAGCGTGCTATAGCCTCAAATGGGGTTCTGTCCTCCCAAGCCATCTCAATAATGCGTGAAGTATCTGGATCCATTTTCTATCAGCTTAGTTTGTTTAATTTAATAGATTATCATTACGACAAAATTGCTTATAAGATCGAAAATATTTGTATGGAAAAATTCATAATCACTCGAACATTTCAATCTGAAATTAATAGGATCAGGAAATCAAAAAAATTAACAGAAAAATTAACAGGACAGCCATGATAACGAGCGGCCAAAAAAGTTGTTTTAAATTTTATAGCGATGGGGGCTTCGTAATTTTATTTGCAATTTTCAGCTGATATTTAGTTACTTGCTATTAATCATAGCGAGTTGGTAATTGGTCGAAGTGATTGTTGTACATCGATGGGGCACCACGAAGTCTATTTAGGTATTGAAGTCGCTTAATCATTAGCTGTTTCATCATTAGGTTCTTATCACTATGCATATCGAATTGCTCGTTTTAACTATGCAAAGAAATCGATGGGGTCAGTGACATTGATTCATCAAAAAACCAGCGGCCCCTTTTGCGGAGAAATTGCCCATGAAGTTGAATTCATTGAATGACTATACCTCGCTCAAAGGGGCCTGATAGCTCGAATTCGCTTAGGTCCGGTTTGTGCCAAGGCTGTGTGAAAACTAATTCAAGGCCACTATTCGTAGCAAAATGAATAAAAATAGGCACATCATATTTAAATCTGAATGCATATAAGAGCAGGTAGAGAGCGCATCTCACGTTGGTTCGAGTTAAAGATTTTGTGACTGGAGTTTTCACACGGCCTGTGTCAATTGTGAGTGTTAGACCTCGGAATCATCAACTGACTGCAAATGTTTCAATTATCAGTTAGCTGTCTTTTAGTTGAGATTGTTCTCTAATTTTCTAAAATGTAAGGTTGAGTGGTGACCAATTCAGCTTTGTAATTAAAGACACCCATAATAACGACTCAAGGAAAGGTGTTGTTCTGCATGCTCTAATCGTGGGTGTACAGTTATCTGCTGCATTGGATAAGTAACTTATTTACTCCGCCCCCTTTTTCTCACGAAATAAATTACTGACCTATGCCAGTGCGGATTCTGAATGTGCACTTAAACCGCCTTACGTTTTTGTGTGGCTTTGTGTCAGTTATGTTTAGATTTACTTGTTTTTAAATCAGATATATATTGCTATTTACTATTAAAACAACAGGTTACTCTTGTTGGAGTGTTTTTTGCTTAACCGGATTGTGGTATAAATAAAAAGGAATATCATTGTATGAATAAGTTATTAACACTCATTGCACTTATTCTATTTTCATTTACAAGTAAGGCAACAATTATTACGTTGATGATGAAAACTGGGACGTAACTTATACATTATCAACTTTTAATAACCTTAATATGAATGATTATCTAGTCTCACAAGCTTGGTGGGGATCAAGTAGTAAAGCAAGCCAATTTGCATTAGCACTAGGTTTTATAAACGACGGTGATCCCATTGCATTTACAGGCCCATTATTTGCTTATGAATTTGGTGATCTTGGATCTGATGACCTTTTGTCAATATCGTCTGATTCCAATTTAGTGTTATATACAATTAACAGTACAATGAGTGCTGCTGAGTTCAGTTTTGCTCATGCTATTCGAGTTAATAGCGTTCCAGAACCAGCAAGCTTGGGGCTCTTACTATTGGGGTTTTTCGGTATTTTAGCAAGTCGTAAGCCATAAAGTTAGCAAAGCCATTTAAGACTTTAGTTTCTTGATACTTAGAGGGAATTTACATGGATGCCTGCCTAATTCTTTGGTCTATGACTCTGATGGTTTTCACACAGTCTGAGCAAATCGTAGACCTTGAGTAGCGGCCACCTTAAAGTTCACAGGAGATCCAAGGGGGACATTAGCTTGGTTCTGGTGACTGACAAAATGTGTAAATCGCAGTCGTTGGGAAGGGCCTTTCTATAAGCAAAAGTGTGCAAAAAGGAGCGCTAGGTTACAAAAATCGATTGAAGTGACTAGAGTAGTGTTCTTCTGCCATTATATTAATTTTGTTACAGCCCCATTTATTCCAGGCAAAAACGTGCCAACTGTGATCATTAAAAACGGTTTCATCGACTGGCCGCTTTGCGCTGTGAGTCTCTCATGTTGGCTGCAACCCTTAATGTTTGATTACACAATATAAGTCTTGACCTCAAGTTAACATGAGGTTTTAGAGTGTCCCACTTTCCATAACCTCAAATAAGGGATAATTAAATGAGCAATGTAATTACACTGTTCTCAAGTGCTAGACGTTACGGTAATACAGGAACACTAATCGACTTCGTAGCCAATAAATCAGAGATGGACATGATTGACCTCGACCAATTGAACATCTCCCCTTTTGACTATGATCATAAAAACAAAGGCGATGATTTTTTACCGTTAGTGGAGAAGATACTTAACCATCAACATATTGTTTTTTCTTCCCCCGTGTATTGGTATTCAGTAACACCAGCCATGAAAACTTTTTTAGATAGAATATCTGATCTACTAACATTCCCAGAACTTCTGGATATGGGTCGACAATTACGCGGCAAAACGGGGCATATAGTAACTACATCAGCAAACAAAGGACTTTCACCTATCTTCAGCGGTGCTTTTGAAAAAACGTTCAATTATTTGGGGATGAACAATGGCGGTGTTCTGCATGTGGATTGCTCAAAGGGATTAGATTTGGAACAAAATCAACAGGAAATTGTATCGTTCGCTAGTGGGCTGCTTTAGGGAAAACACGATTATCGTGGCGTTACGGATTCAAACCCATAACGGATGTAGATCGCTCGAACCGAAATATCGGGTGTGTGCCAAATCTTCGAATTAATACTTTTTAGTGTGGCTGCTAAGGCGTGCAAAAGATCCAAAGGAAACATTAGCCGTTATTCACTGACGGGGAATTTAGCGCTATTAACAGTCATACAAGATTGTCCATACGCTTCATATTATGGATCAAGTCTGGGACAAAGGAGACAGTCACACTTTGATTTACATTGGATAGTTCTGCCAACCATTTCCCTTTTTTTTATCCGCCACAGGCTATTTGAATAGCCAGTTTTGCTTCATGATTGCAGCCCATGTACAGCCTGTTACTCATTGATTAGATCAGGGATAGCGTTTATTCTTCCTATACTCCGCTTATAAACGTGCGTTATTCCTAAAAAAAGGGAGTGCAGCTAGGCGCACTCCCTCTTAGTTACCACTGTTATGACTAATTCACCTATGCAGTGTGGCTACAAATCTACGGGCTGGGATCGCAGCTTGTCGTCACGTTGGGGAGTCAAAACCCGACCTACCGAAAGCCCTATTCTAGACTGGCATTAACTACAACTGAACATCAAAATAATTCTTAAACCGTTCATTGTACTCACTGTCCGTCAGCTCATCGCCCATTTCAATCCACTGCTCGGCGGATATTTTCGGACGGCCGGCACAAATACCATCGGCGTCGACACCGACAGGCCAGCGGAATTGATATGGCTGCTGATTGACCGCGGTCAATATGGTGTCGGCTACTTGCTGCGGTGAGGCAGGGGCCTTAAAACCGGCGGCGTAAAGCTTGCCATTGCGCCGCATTATGGGGTGATAGGGTGATCTCTTGTCGTAACGAGTCAACTCTGCCGAGTTATTAAAAATATTGGTGGCAACGACACCAGGTTCTATACAGTATACGCGTACGCCAAATCGATAGACCTCATGGGCCAACGCCTCGGTCGCGCCCTCAACTGCCCATTTAGAGGCAGAATATGCAATTTGATTGGGCGTGGCCATAATGCCAACAATAGAAGAAATATTGACAATATCACCACTGCCGCTCTCGCGCATGGCCGGCAATACCTTTTGAATACAGGCAATGGTGCCAAAATAGTTAGTATCAAACACTTGCCGGTGTTCGTCTTCCGGGGTTAATTCCAGTGGCGAAGCGCCGCCAATACCAGCGTTATTAACCAACAGCGACACTGCACCCCGGGCGTTAATGGTATCGAAGGCCCTATCCAGCGAACTGTTGCTAGTCACGTCCATCTCAATCACCTCTAGCGGCAAATCTTCCGCCTTGGCCGCATCGATCAGCGGCTGTGCCTTACCGGTATTGCGCATACCCGCAAACACCTGGTAGCCGTTGCGCGCCAAATGCAGGCTTGTTTCAAAACCGATTCCGGTACTGGTACCAGTGACCACGGCAATTTTCATATTTGAGTCCTTGTTATATAACAGTTAATTGAGCAATGAATACCAGTAGAGACTATCTGTATTCACAATACTACGCATTAAAATTGATCGCAGCTGACCGTGCGAGGCAAGTTACTATTCTAGGAGGGCACCCATTTAAATTTCACAGTAATTTATCATGGTTGTACATGTAAGTTGTGATATTAGAATATCAATTAGCT
>JBLHNW010000115.1:0-9363 GCA_047622205.1 Paraglaciecola sp. | reverse complement strand
TTCTTTGTTTATCTGTCACGTCACTAGTGACCGAGGTAACCTTATTTTGCTTTCGCGAAAACATCATTTTTTTATTTTTTATTCTCTGTTACGTCTTTGCTTTTATGGCCGCTAATCACACTTTGTATTAGCAACTGCGCACCGTACATAGGTTATCCTATCAATATTATGCTTTATTTTGTAAAGCCGCTCAGTTTTTTATTTCTTTTTTCTAATATATTTAGCGGAATTGCTCCGTTCTTAAGGATTTCGTCTTGAAAAGTGCTAATTTCAAACTGATCACTTAATTACTGTTTAACCCATTCACCTAAGTCCTATAATTTCACTTTCCCCATCATATATGCTGTGGCCTGATCAGTCATTGCAATACATCTATCAAATGTCTTTACGGAGTCATCGGTGTGGGTTGCAGATCTTGTAAATAACTTTATTCTAAATATTCAGCGAATCGTAATGTTTCATTGTCATCCAATTGCTTTGATATTTGATTATTTTTCTGTTCGTTGATAGTGGGGGTCACAAGCAAATAATAACAAGCTCAACTTACTTGTGGGTACAACTCATTTAGGTTTTGCCTTGATTTTTCTTCATTTCGATGATGATTGCGAATACGATTGAGTTCAGTTGATAATTCTCTGCTGCTCCACGGCGTCGCTACTTTGGCGTATTTCGCACCAAGCATGTTGTTTATTTCACTTGTCAATATGGACGAGTTCAACACATTCTGGCTATTGGGCAAAGGTAATTCTGGGTCACCACATATCTCGCCTAACCAATGACTCAAGGGTGAAAACACCTTGAGTGGGTCATTGCTTGACAGTGCCTGCTCCAGTTTGCGCCAATATCGCTTTTCAGACTGATTTGTCTCCTCATCACCGGGACGAATCATTGTTTTTCTAGATTGGAGCATCCAAGCCAATAAAGTAATAATCCATAAAATAAGTAAGATCCAACTGCTAGTTGACCATATCGACAATTTATCTGAGCTTATTATTCCTGGCTCATTTGGTTCTGTAGCGGCTGAGTTTATTATTGCTGTAGGATCTAATTGTACCGTAGTCGAATAGTCCGTTTGAGGACTTGTCAGAGAGGGTAATACATCAATCGTTCTTGACGGTAATCGCGCATATTCTATTTTTTTTGTCAGGATATTAAACCAGGGAATACTGACCTCTGGAATTTCAATTTTACCGGCTTGGCTAGGAATAATAGCAATAGTCTCAGTTCGTTGTGCTATCAAGGTATTGTCTTTTTCCACAGTCGTGGTACTGGGTTGATCTGGATAGGTTTTTACGTTGCTCGGATATTGACTCTCTATCGCTGGTAGTTGTTCTTCAACTAATCCGATTGCGGTGAGTGTGATCGTCCGAGTGATGGGTTCGCCTGCTGTAAATTCCTTGTTTGGAGATTGCCATTCTTCATTTAGTTCTACGTAATCACTGGGTAACCAGTGATGAGAGTAGTCAGCAGGAATAGGAAGTACCGTAATTTGTTGAGATGGGCCTACACGATTGACTCTTTTGCTTTTGTTAAAAAAACCAAAATTCTGTCTGTTATTTTCAACAACTTCTCCTTCAAATAAAGGACCTTCAATGATAAATGCGCCGCTTTGTTGCGGAATAATCGCAAAATTTCTCTCAATAACACGGTAACGTCGACCATCCGTTATCTCATTGTATTCAACATCTTTACCTATTTGACGAATATCGGCATTTTTCAAAGTAGGTGAAGCAAGGGAGCCTCGTTGTATATCTTTAGCCAGGTGAAGTTTCAAAGTGTAACGAATTTGTTGTTGTAAATAAGACTCAGACGAATCGACATTGGTGGTGATGAATATATCTTTCTGTGCAGTCGCGCCAGCGGCGGAAACAGGAATTACTTGGACGGTAATCGCCTGAGTTTTTTTATCTTCTACAGTGAACGATGGAATTGTTAATCTACCCTGTTTTTTGGGTATAAGTACGGTGTTCCACACAGTGGTGCGAGTGGTATTAAAATTAACCATTTTAGTTTGACTGCTAATAGATGTTCTGCCTACTACAAAGTCAGACAAAAGTGGTGAAGGATCAAATGCATTTTTGTCGACATCGCCGTTGGCAACAATCGAAAGTGTAATAGATTCGTCCAACATAGCAGGATTTTTATCAACGCTTGCAGTTACCTCTGTAATAGCAGCGCTAGCAACTAATGGCCAGGCTAGTGATGCACAAAAAATAAATACCCTGAGAAGTGAAGTTTGTAACGGTTTCATTATTACCAATTCCTTTGCAAATGTGTTGGAATGCGTTCACGTTTGCGTTGTTGATGTTCTATCTGCATTTTGCGCTTTAGCAAAAAGGCAGGATCGTCTGGTATACGATTTAACAAATTCTGCATACGTTGCATTTGTTCTTTTTGTTCGTCTGTAAGCGGTTGTTCTTCGCCCATCTCTGCTTGTTGGGCTTCCTTTTCTTCTTGCTCTTGTTCAGACTTTTTATCCGAAGACTGTTCTTGTGTTTCAGCCTCATCCTGCTGTTTATCTTGCTCTTTCTGTTGCTCAGATTCTTCCGACTCTGATTGGTTCGAGTCTGCCGATTCAGGGGCCGAGTCAGCATCAGATTGCTGGCCGTTTTCGCCTTGTTCGCCCTGGGACTCTTCTTGCGGATTTTGCTGATTATCTCCCTCGCTTTGTTCCTGGTTATCCCCCTCCTGACTGTCACCTTCTTGGTTTTCTTTTTGCTCTTGTTCCTGTTCCTTTATTTTTTCAAGCAACTCTTTATTCGCTGCGGCGTCCTGATGTTCGGGATCCTTTTCCAATACGGCCTGATATGCCGCAATTGCTTCATCTAGGTTGCCTAGTTGAGCTAGGGCATTACCTTGATTATATAAGCCCTGAATAGAGTCGGATTGTTGAAATGCCATCAGTGCGGCCTCAAAATTTTGATTTTTATATAGCGCAGTCCCTTGCCATAAAGGGTCATCAAATTTACTCGCGGCGGTTTCAAAATCATTCTGTTTATACGCCTGCATTCCTTGTTGATCTGTTGTTTTCCATAAGTTTTCCTGCCAATCGGCATAAGCCGAAGGGCTATAGCCAGGAAATATAAAGCCAATTGCAATTACTGCCAGGATGCCTCTCCTAAAACTATAAGCAGCCAAGGGGAGCAGTAACAGCACTAAAAATGGGCCCATTTCCCGCCATTTATCACCGAAACTATCAGCTTCTTCATCGGCATTTTTTTCTTCACCGTACTCACGGTCGAGCAGGGTTTGATCTACCAGATAGCGAACGTCATCATCGTTAGCCTGCAAAGTTATATAACGTCCCTTGCCTTTTTTAGCTAATAATCTAAGGTTGCTCACGGTCAATTTAGGAATGACAATAGCTCCGTTACTGTCTTTCATTAAATCGCCACCTAACATTTGGATAGGGGCACCTTCTTCTGTGCCCACCGCCAATATAGATAACCTGAATGGAGAAGTGCTTAATAGCTCATTCAGTTCGCTTAATTGATTATTTTCTACACCATCCGTTATCCAAAATATCTCGCCCTGTTGATATCCAGCGTTAGTCAACAAAGTAATCGCTGCCTGCATTCCAAGGAAAGGTTCACTGCCAGCCATGGGCATTATTTCAGGGCTTAAACTAGGGATTAGAAGCGTTAAATTTTGTGCGTCTGAGCTCAAAGGGCTAATAGTGAATGCATCTCCGGCATAAGCTACCAAACCTGTTTCTCCTTCGGTGATTTCGTTAACTAAATCAATCGCTTTGTACTTGGCACGGCTCAGTCTGTCGGGTTTAATATCTGTGGCGCGCATAGACAGTGACATATCGAGTAACACGACCTTTCCTGTGTTTAACTGATATACCGGTTGTGGCAATCTTTCCCATGTCGGCCCAGCCAGAGCTATGACTGCTAAAATCCATCCCAGAGCAAGCAAACTCAAGGGCGGTTTAGATTTACTCGCCCCCTTACTGGTAATAATATGTTGGTAGAGGTGCCCGGCCAATACGGATTGCCAGCCAGATTGTTGTTTATGCAGACGACGAACGGCATACACAAGGAGTAGCAAAGGTGGCAGAGTTAAGAACCATTCTGGCCGCAAAAAATGGAATTCTTCGAGTGACGCGAAATTAAATATCGAAAGTTCTTCCATTAACTTACTCCACGCTTATGCCACAAATGGTTCATCACTGGTTGAAGTGACATTAGAATGGTAAGGATTAGCGCTAAACCAAGGGGATAAAAGTATAGGGCTTGAAGCGGGCGCATTTGCCGACTTTCTCGGACGATTGGTTCTAGTTCATCTAACTTGGCATATATTTCTTGTAAAGACTTTGCATCCCGGGCGCGAAAATAACGGCCACCTGTAGAGCTAGCAATTTCGGTCAACATATCTTCGTCTAGTTCCTGGGATGGGTTAACCTGACGACTGCCAAAAAAACTTTGTACTAACATTTTGTCAGCGCCGACACCTATGGTGTAAACAGTCACACCATTACTTATCGCCAACTCATTGGCTTGTGCCGGAGTGATATTACCTGCAGTATTTTGCCCATCAGTTAATAGTATCAGTACTTTGTTAGATTCCTTTTTTGTTTCGAAGCGTTTTACAGCTAAACCAATTGCATCGCCAATCGCCGTTTGTTCGCCGACTAAGCCAATTTGAGATTCTTTTAATAGTTGGCTCACCGTTTCCCGATCATAAGTCAAAGGAGCTTGCAGGTACGCTGTGTCAGCAAACAATATTAGTCCGATACGATCACCAATTCGACGTTGAATAAAATCACTGAGTACATATTTTATCATCACCAGGCGGTCAACTTGTCTGCCGTTAACTTGCATATCGTCAATTTTCATACTGCCGGACAAATCCACTGCAACCATTAGGTCTCGCCCTTCTGCGGGTATACTGACCGGTTCACCAAGCCATTGCGGTCTGGACGCCGCTATAACTAAAGCCACCCACGCAATAATGGCGATAAATAAAAAACCTCTACTACGCCCTGGTTTTCTGCTGGTACTTTCTATCCCTGGGGTTAATGTTGGAACTCTAAGTGCTGCCGATTGTCCCTGTGCTTTCGCAGGAAACCAATAAGCCAACATAGGCAAGGGCAGGGCGAAAAAAGCCCACCACCAGGCAAATTCAAACATTCTTGCCTCCAATTTTTTCAAGCTGTTTCTTGCTCGGCGGTAGCGAACATTTTAGCCATTGTTGAATACTCTTCGTAGTCAACTGGAAATCAGGAAGAGTAGACGGTGATTTTTGATATAAAGATGACTGTAGAAGTTGAAAGTGTTGTAGGAATGAAGCACGTTTATTTAGTGGGAGTTGCTCAGCCAAAAATTGACTCCATGATTGATTGTACAAATTGGCTATTTGGCTGTTTGGAAAGTAGTTAAGAGAAACTCTTTTTAGCAAGCTGTTTAGCTGTAAAGGCCATTCAGGCGTATTTGAGTTAATCTGGCTCAGTTCCCGCAATGCCTGACGTTTAACTCCGCGAGTTTGATATCTTTTGAACTGCCAAGTGATGATAGCCACTATAATTAAAATGCTGACTAAGGTTAACAACCACCAGCCGTAAGCCGGAGGCCAGTTACTTATCTCTGGTGATAAATGTATGTCTTTAAGTTGCTCTAAAGGGTTCATTTTCTTACTCCCCTTATTAGATTGCCAAATTGTTGTTCCAAAGGTAGCGCTGCACTGACATTAAAAACCTGTGCGTGACATTGTTTCAGGCTTTTTTCTACTTGATCAAAATGCTGCATATGTTGTTGCAAATAACGATCGGCGAGATCTTTTTCACCAAGCATTATATTTTGTTGAGAATATCCATCTGTTAACGCGACACGTTGCGCGACATTGACCCGGGGTAACTCGTGTTCAAAAGGGTCACTGACTGGATAGGCGATGACTTCGCAATGTCTACTTAGGCGGGTAATGTGCTGTTTGGCGGCGTCATCCAATTGAGTGAAATCGCTTAGTAGGAATATCAGGCTGCCCGGATGTGCAAGACGTCTAAGGCGAGCGCAGGCATCAGACAGGGTAACTTGAGCCGCTCCATTTTCAGCTTGTTCAGTGTTCGGGTTTTGCAATTTCACAAGGCCATTGATCAACGACAATACCGCTTTTTGACGCGTGAAAGGTTTGCATTCAAGGTGCTGGTGATGATTGAAAATCAAACCACCAATACGATCACCTCGTTTTCGCGCGGCCCAGGCAATTAATGCTGTTAAATGGGCAACCTGTACTGACTTAAATAGCAGTTGTGTGCCAAATTGCATACTTGGTGACAGATCTGCCAATACAAACACAGGCCGTTCTTTTTCCTCTCGATACAATTTCGTATGAGTTTTTCCTGTACGGGCTGTGACCCGCCAATCAATCGCCCGAATATCATCGCCGGGCAAATAATGTCGCGCTTCATCAAACTCCATGCCGCGACCTTTAGTTTTGGCCAGGTATGCGCCCGCTAATGTGGCTTGAGCCATTCTAGTGGGGGCCAAATTCAATAAGCTAGTTTTACCCTGATAATAGAGTAATTCTTTGATCCCCAAATTTACACCGTCACAGTGATGGTTGCTTAACCATTTTGCTACATCTTGCATTCGTTCAACCTTTAAGGAACAGGTACGAGTTGCAAAATACGATCAAGTACCTTGTTACAATCTACTCCCTCAGCTTCGGCTTCGTAGCTGAGTAATACGCGATGCCGTAGTACGTTGTGGAGCATTGCTTGAATGTTGTCCGGGCCAACAAAGTCCCGACCCATAAGCCAAGCGTGCGCCCTGGCACATTTATCCAATGCGATGGTTGCACGAGGGCTGGCCCCATATTCGATCCAATTAGCTAATTCACTGTCATATTGTTGAGGTCGACGGGTAGCGATTATCAATTGCACGATATATTGTTCTAGTGCTGGGTCTAAATGAATTTCCAGCACGTCTTTACGTGCCGCAAATATGTCTACTTGACTAAGGCTGGGTGGTTCAACTATTTGTTGCTTGAGTGCCTCATTGCGATTTAATCGCAATATTTCCAACTCTGTTTCTGCCCCTGGATAATCTATTTCGAGATGCATTAAAAAACGATCGAGTTGGGCTTCCGGAAGTGGGTAAGTACCTTCCTGCTCGATGGGATTTTGGGTTGCCATGACTAAAAACAGCTCAGGCAGTTGATAGGTCGTGTTACCCACGGTGATTTGTCGTTCGCCCATCGCCTCAAGTAAGGCGGATTGAACCTTGGCAGGAGCACGGTTTATTTCATCAGCCAAAACCAGGTTGTGGAAAAGAGGACCTTGTTGAAATACAAAGTTACCTGTTTCAGGACGATAAATATCTGTACCGGTTAAATCTGCTGGAAGTAGATCTGGGGTGAACTGAACTCGGTGAAAGTCACCTTCTAGTCCCTTTGCCAAAGCATTTACTGCACGAGTTTTCGCTAGACCCGGAGGGCCTTCCACCAACAAATGTCCGTCGGCTAACAGTGCAATCAAAATATTTTGAGTCAAAGTTTTTTGACCAATCACCTGTGAATCTAAATATGCTTGTAATTGTGTAAATTGCGCGGCTGCCATATTACTCATTCTGTTCCTTTATTGTGACGGGCACTTTAAATGCCGTGATACGAATCACTTAACTGACAATGCTAACCTATATAGGGTTCCCTTCGAGAAAAACAATGTTACAAATTCATAATTTCTTTAACTACTGATGTTATTCAAAGCTATTTTTGATTTTTAGGTATTTCTTACATGCAAATTCATAGGTATTTGAAATTTAAACAAATAAAAATAAACCAAAGCGTCGCTGAGATCACCCGTTTTGATTGTAAAAGTTGCAGTTTTTGCAAAAAAGTAGATAGGAAAAGTAACTGTTTTTTTACTAGACTTTAAAATTCCTGTCACTATCTGTACAATCAGCTTAATTTGACAGGTCAGACCACTGGGTTTGATTTAACTTGAAGGGTAAAAAATGACCGCAAAGCAAACAGTTACAACTAGAGAGGGCGATCGTATTGCGATTGTCGCTGGCCTTAGAACTCCTTTCGCAAAAATGGCAACTTATTTTCATGGCGTACCCGCTGTGGATTTAGGAAAAATGGTCGTGAATGAAATGCTGGCGCGTAATAATTTTGACCCCAAGTTGATAGAACAATTGGTTTATGGTCAAGTTGTTCAAATGCCAGAAGCACCAAATATCGCACGGGAGCTTGTACTTGGCACCGGCATGAATGTACATACCGACGCCTATAGTGTGTCACGTGCTTGTGCGACCAGTTTTCAATCTACAGTGAACATTGCCGAATCTATGATGTTGGGGAACATCGGTATAGGCATTGCCGGTGGCGCGGACTCCACTTCTGTTTCGCCCATTGGTGTATCGAAGAAATTAGCCCGGGCATTGACAGATTTGCAGAAAACCAAAACCTTGGGTCAAAAATGGACCGTAATGAAGAAACTTGGATTTAAAGATTTACTCCCGGTTCCTCCCGCAGTTGCCGAATATTCAACGGGTTTGTCAATGGGGCAGACGGCCGAACAAATGGCGAAATCTCACCATATTAGCCGCGCGGACCAGGACGCCTTGGCGCATCGCTCTCACACTCTTGCTGCGCAAAGTTGGACAGAAGGAAAATTAGCCAGCGAAGTTATGACCGCTTACGCCGAACCTTTTAGCCGTGCGTTAGAGCAAGACAATAATATTCGTTTTGATTCAAAACTTGAAAGCTACGCAAAGCTGCGCCCAGTGTTTGACAGAAAACACGGAACAGTTACGGCAGCCAATGCTACACCACTTACTGACGGCGCGTCTGCTGTGCTGATGATGACGGAGAGCAAAGCAAAAGCCATGGGTTACCAGCCACTTGGTTATATTAAAAGCTACGCTTTTGCTGCAATAGACGTGTGGGAAGATATGTTGATGGGGCCGTCCTATGCGACGCCTATGGCCTTGGATAAAGCGGGTATGACGCTGAATGATTTAACCCTTATTGAAATGCATGAAGCATTTGCCGCGCAAACTCTAGCCAACCTGAAAATGTTTGCTAGTGATAAATTTTCTCAGGAAAAGCTTGGTCGTAAAAAGGCCACAGGTGAAATTGATATGGACAAATTCAATGTAATGGGTAGCTCTTTGGCCTATGGACATCCATTTGCTGCAACAGGTACACGTATGATCACCCAAATGTTAAATGAATTAAATCGACGCGGCGGTGGTACCGGGTTGTTGACCGCATGTGCTGCCGGTGGTTTAGCAGTAGCAATGATTGTTGAAACAGAATAAGGGCAATAAGATGACGACTAAAAAAGAGACTAAAAAAGTAGCTGTGAGCAAAGCAAAAGCCATGAGCGAAACAGCAGCCTTGAGCGAGACAACAGCC
>JBLHNW010000114.1:0-9394 GCA_047622205.1 Paraglaciecola sp. | reverse complement strand
CCAGGGAGAAGAAGAGCGTCACATTTTTCGATTTCCGAAACGGTTCGAACCAGATGGATTTTAACATCTATCTGGCGCTCAGATTCAAAGTGCTCGATAGTTGATGCTAGTTCAGATGCTTGTATTCGATAATCACCCTGGACGCTGATAACTCCTATGTGGAAGGTTCCAGCAGCATCTTCAATGGAGGAAGATGCGCGTAAGAATAGCTGTTGATACTGTTTAACTTCACTCGAATCCGGGACAAACTGGAAAATTAAACCGTCCACTTGAGCTATTTCATCAGCGGGTTTTGTAGACTGAGCCTCAACAATTCCGAAAATTGGGATATCAAGCACTCCTGATTCCCTTCTATCGTAAAGCTCCTGAAGAACTTCGGGCTTGCTTGTACAGACAACCATGACTTCATGTTCAAAAGTTTCAGGAATATCCGCAAGTGCGGATATTTTAAGAATAAACCTTTCAGAGCTACGTGAGTGGGGTTCAGTAACAAACGAAAACGAGTCTGGGACGTCCATAGACGCCAGCAATGTTGCTTGCTCGACTCCGGTCGGACCAAGAGTTATTGGATGAACAGAAATGACTTCTAGAATATCGCGAAACTGCTCTTGATCTGCTGCGTCTAGAATGATTCCAACCGCCCCTAAGCTCTCCGCAACCTTAGCGTCTGCCGGAGACGCAACTTGACAAATGAAACCGCCGCTAAGACAAGCTACCTGAAGTTTGTCGTAAGTGTCCTTCATAGAATTTTATGCACCCAACACCTCAGTATGCCGACGAAAAGAACGCAGCAAATTTGTTGGCGAAATAATTGCTTTGTTGAACGAAACAGCTATGTGACTTAGAGAGTAATCGTCTGTACTTCTATAGATCCTTCAATGCTGAAGGTGAATTAAGGAGTGTTGTGATGAACATCTTCGATCAAACCCGTTTTAATTAATTATATCAAGCATATCTAAATGAACTCTCCTTGCAAGGTAAAACCCCATAAACCGTCAACATATATACCCATGCTACCTCAAACGCGCGCGAAGGGATCGTCTGGGGCACTCCACTTCTGAGTTATCCCCTATTAAAAGGTAGCCGACATTCCTTCAAGGAGACGCCTTGAATTGAAGCACCCTAGTCGCTCTGAATCTGATATTTTGAGATAACATGGGTATAAATACATCACCTATGTCAGATCTTGTTATTTTTGAACCAAATTACCTGTCTTTCTGCGATTGCTGTATGCAAAGCCACAAGTTTACCCTCAAATGACGAATAATCGCCTAGCCTGTTTTAGGTCCGAATGTCTGCCTAGGGTAAATGCATATTGTCGGAAGCCAATACCAGATATTCGCTCAGACTGTGTGAAAAGTCGGGTTTATAGCAAGCGCTGGAAAATCGCGCTTGCAAATTAGTCTGCCTATGTCCCGTGGTAATGACGCAAATACAATTTATTTGCCGCTTATTTGACAGTTCACCAACCAATTCTATCTGCTTAAACCCTGCGCTTACGGTTATTTTGTGCAATAATGCGCGGCGAAATTTTCCACGGCTAATTAATTGGCGAGTGGGCTCACTTTTTATCTCTAATATTGGAATATTTACCTTGCTTACTACTGCAAATATTACTATTCAATTCGGCGCCAAGCCTCTGTTTGAAAATGTTTCCGCCAAATTTGGCAACGGCAATAAATATGGTTTAATCGGTGCCAATGGCTGCGGTAAATCAACTTTTATGAAAATAATTGGCGGTGATTTAGAGCCCTCAGGTGGCAATGTGTCCGTCGATCCCGGTGAGCGAATTGGTAAACTTAAGCAAGATCAGTTCGCTTACGAAGAGTTTAGTGTCATTGATACAGTAGTCATGGGCCATAACGAATTGTGGAAGGTGAAATCTGAACGGGATGCCATTTATGCCAACCCGGATATGACAGAGGAAGATGGCATTCGCGTTGCCGACCTTGAGTCTGAATTCGCCGAAATGGATGGATATACTGCTGAGTCTCGTGCTGGTGAGTTATTGCTCGGCGTCGGGATCCCTGTAGATCAGCACTATGGGCCGATGAGTGAAATAGCCCCAGGCTGGAAACTTCGTGTCCTGCTTGCTCAGGTATTGTTTTCCGACCCAGATATTATGTTACTTGACGAACCTACCAACAATTTAGACATCAATACTATTCGCTGGCTGGAAACCGTTCTTAACGAACGTAATTGCACCATGATTATTATTTCCCATGACCGTCACTTCCTAAATAGTGTATGTAGTCATATGGCGGATATCGACTACGGTGAAATACGTCTTTTCCCTGGAAATTACGATGAGTATATGACTGCAGCGACGCAGTCAAGAGAACAGTTATTGTCTGACAATGCCAAGAAAAAAGCCCAAATTGCTGAGTTGAGAACTTTCGTCAGCCGTTTTTCTGCCAACGCATCAAAATCTAAGCAGGCTACCTCACGAGCTCGGCAGATAGATAAAATCAAACTCACTGATGTTAAACCCTCAAGTCGCCAGTCTCCGTATATTCGCTTCGAAGAAAGTAAAAAACTTCACCGCATGGCGCTTGAAGTTGAAGGTTTGGCTAAACGTTATGATGAAGAAGCACTCTATAGTGGTCTTGATTTGATGATTGAAGTGGGTGAACGTGTTGCTATTATTGGTCCGAACGGAGCAGGTAAAACAACCCTATTAAAATGTTTATTAGGTGAAACAGACTTGACCGCGGGCAGTGTGAAATGGTCTGAAAATTCACATATTGGTTACTATGCGCAAGATCATGCAAGTGATTTTGAAAAAGATATGTCGCTAATTAATTGGATGCAACAATGGGCCCAAGAAGGTGATGATGAGCAAGTAATGCGTGGCACGTTAGGACGTTTATTATTTTCCCAAAATGACATCAACAAATCAGTCAAAGTAATCTCAGGTGGTGAACAAGGGCGTATGCTATTTGGCAAGCTGATGCTGCAACGACCAAATATTCTAGCCATGGATGAGCCCACCAATCACTTGGATATGGAATCAATTGAATCCTTGAATCTGGCTCTTGAGAACTATCCTGGCACTCTATTATTTGTCAGCCACGATCGTGAATTTGTTTCATCTATCGCAACCAGGATAATCGAAATAACACCCTCTGGTATTGTAGACTTTAGAGGAAACTATGAAAGTTATCTGGAAAGCCAAGGTGCATAACACCCGTAGGTAATCCTTATGTTGATCATTTAGTGATTTTTAGCACAAAAAAAAGCCTGAGTATTCTCAGGCTTTTTCATTTACAACATTCGCGTGCTTACGCATTAATTAACCAACTAACAAACTGCTTAGCATCACTTGCGTTAGCAAATTTGTTATTTTTTTGGCCACATTTGTCAGCAAATGCAACGCTTTGTTTGTTTACAGAAATGAAATGCACTGGTTGCACTACCCGGATCTGCGCTCCGTTATATGTATAAGACATAATAAAACTCACATAAATGGCAATACAATAGAGTACCGCCCAATTTAGACATAAGCTTCACTATAGTGTTGACGATAACTCTTTAACCAACTTGATTTTTAACAAGGGTAAATGGGCAGGAAAATGTCCTGCGTAATGCGCCGTACGATAATTCAGCTTTTAATATTTTAAATGATGGCTGACTGGATCAAGGAAAGACATAACATTTGCTATCCATAACAGATAGAGGCTAGTTTCAAGGAGAGGATGTATCGCTAACCGTACCGCATTATAATTACACTTCACTTAATTAGCAACACATTTGATTTTAAAGAGAAATTCAGTGTTATCATTGGCTCACACCGGCAGGGTAACGATAATAGTAGGTCACATATTGAATAAAATCGCGATATTCGCTGATGTACAGAATATTTATTACACTACTCGTCAGGCTTATGGACGGCAATTTAACTATCGCAAATTGTGGGATCAAGTAAGTGCCAGAGGAAAAATTGTACTGGCCAAAGCTTATGCCATCGATCGTGGAGATGAACAACAGCAAAAATTTCAAAGTGCCCTTAGACATATTGGATTTGAAATTATGCTAAAGCCTTATATTCAGCGCAGTGATGGCTCTGCTAAAGGTGATTGGGATGTAGGTATAGCTATTGATGTATTGGAGACCGCCAAAGAAGTTGACACTATAGTACTACTCTCAGGTGACGGCGATTTTGACCTACTACTCAATAAAGTCAGACAAGCATATGAAGTAAAAACTTTGGTATACGGAGTGCCTCAGTTAACCGCTAATTCCCTGGTTAATGCCACTGATGAATTTCATAAAATTGAACAGAGTTTATTGCTTTAGATACGTTATAAATACACTAAAAAAAGCATTCATTCACACAAATAGCTTAGATAGATCCAAGTTCTCAAGCGCTTTTTCCGGACCATCTGATTTTGGCACTGACCCAATAAATGGTGCATTCAGTTGTTCTTTTAAACTTTGAATATTTTCATTCATATAAGGCATGTCGCCGTTGCTCCGATTTGCCACCCAGCCAACTAGCTGCAAACCGTCACAACGAATAGCTTCGGCAGTCAACAATGCATGGTTTAGGCAACCTAAGCGCATACCCACAACCATAATTACCGGTAGTTTATGATGTATTGCAAAATCAGATAAGTATTGTTGCTCGCCTGTTGAATTGCGACCTAGAGGCAAACGCCACCCCCCTGCTCCCTCAACCAGTAAAACATCAGCCTGTTTCAGTTGGAGTCGCATAAAACCCTCATCAATATTTTTTAAACTGATATTTTGATCCAAATTTTGAGCAGCAAGATGCGGTGCTACTGGTTCCAAAAATGCGATTGGATTAACCTCATCATAGGTGAGCGGAATACTGCTGGCTGCTAGCAATAACAAAGCGTCTTCATTACGTAAGCCTTGAGGTGTTTGTTCACATCCAGCGGCCACCGGCTTATACGCTGCAGTAGTCAATCCATTAGCGCCCATGGCTAGTAATAGGGATTGACTGATAAATGTTTTGCCTACCTCGGTATCTGTCCCAGTGACAAAAAATGTATGCTTTTTCATATTTTAAACTTCATGCTCAGGGTTTTAACAATTGTAAAAAACACACTTGATAGCTTAACGGCAGTTTTCCATGGCAGGCATATTTCTGAACATAACATTCTTGCAGATCATGCAACATTTGACGACTGACAGGTGCATGATTTCCCGTCTCTGTCACTACGTTGGCACCAATGGCCTTAATTGACCCAAGTAAATCCCGTACATTGTTATGCCAGCTTTGATATGACTGTTCATGAGATGTCACCGAAAAACCAGCCTGTCGAGCCGCAGACTTCCAATTTTGCTGGCTATGAAATTGATTTACGTGCCTCTGGCTGTCAATTTGCCACCAACATTGTTGCAATTCTTGCAGCGAGCCTTCACACAAAATGGCTAATACTGCGTTGCCTTTTGGCTTCAATACTCGATAAACTTCCTGACAAACTTGCTCTATATTCTGACACCACTGCAAAGCCATAGTGGAAAACACCGCGTCGCTAGAATTGTCCCTTAAAGGCAGATGTTCTGCGTCTGCCAATAACCAGGTAATATCGGTTTGATCTTCGCCGGAACTGTACTTTTGAGCGGCAAAGGACAACATACCTTCGGCCAAGTCTATGGCTAACAATTCGTCACACTTGGTCGCTAATTGCTTGCTGACTCGTCCGGTGCCACACCCAATGTCGAGTACATTCGCATAATGTCCCTGCAGTAACTGCATGGCATCAAAGGCAATATCCACCTGTACTTCGGCTGCTTGATCGTAGGTGTTTGCAGCCCGACTAAACTGGCGAGCAACGCGATCTTTGTTGTTTGCGCTAAATTCACTTGTTTGCATATTTCTCTGCAGCTTGCTTAAACATAGTCAGTTGTAAGGCATCTACCAGAGCTAAAATGTCTGCACTTTGGTGATCGGCGGTAAGGGTTACCCTTAATCTATCCGTACCTTTTGGCACTGTCGGTGAACGAATGGCAGAAACCCAAATCCCTAAAGATTTCAAACGTTCACTGGCTGCCACAGCCGCACTTGCGTCACCGATCAGGACTGGCTGAATTGGACTATCGGAGGGCATCAATTGAATACCGGCTTTGCCCGCTAAATGCTTAAATTGCTGGATATTTTGTTGTAATTGCTGGCGTTTTTCCGGTTTTCGAATCGCATTTAAGCTCGCCAATGTAGCTACAGCCTGCGCTGGAGGCATCGCTGTACTGTAAATATAATGTCGAGCAAAATTTATTAAGTAGTCGATCAAGTCCCGACTGCCGGCGACAAAGGCACCGGCAGTGCCAATCGCCTTGCCAAAAGTGGCCATCAGAATCGGTACTTTGTGCTGCCCGAACTTTGTCGATTCTAAAGATCCCATGCCGGTTTCACCAAGTACGCCAAAGCCATGTGCATCATCGACCATTAACCACGCTTGGTGAGCTGCGACAATGTTCTGCATTTCAGCCAGTGGAGCTTGATCACCATCCATACTAAATACACCTTCAGTAGCGACTAGAACGTCTCCTTGCACTTTATTTAGGAGTTGTTTTAGATGGTCGAGATCGTTATGTCTAAATCTTAATAGATCGGTATCAGCGGCTAATGCTCCGTCGATAAGTGAAGCGTGGATCAATTTATCCGTCACAATAGCGCCCTTGTGTCCACTGGCATCTTTAAAAAGTGCCTGACAAACCGCCTGATTGGCCGCAAAACCAGAATTAAATAAGACGACCTTTTCACGTCCCAGTGCCTCGGCCAAATATTCCTCCAAGGCCTGGTGAGCACTGGTGTAGCCAGTTACAAGTGGTGAAGCCCCGCTGCCGCCCCCATACTCGGAAATACCGTCAACCCAACCTTGCATGACGGGTAGCGACTGACGCATGCCCAGGTAGTCGTTACTGCAAAAATTAATATAATGCTGACCGTCGACTTTAATTAACGTACCGCTTGCTTCTTCAATAACGTGCCGTTGGCGAAAAAGAGATTGTTCACGACGCTCTGCAAGCGACGTTTGGATAAATTCAAAGGCCATTGGGATACACGCTTAACCTATCTTTAGGCACCGACTGTCTCAGTTTTCTTAGCGCTTGCATCGTAAAATAAGTTTGGGGTTTGTTTGTCCTGAATTTCATCCAAAAGTGCTGCGGCGTGAGCCTCATCTGAATAATCACGTGTTTGCTGAGAGTTGATCCCAAGCTTTTTGAACAACTTCACATCTTCATGAGTTTCAGGGTTTGAGGTAGTCAGCAATTTACAGCCATAAAAAATCGAATTTGCACCAGCAAGAAAACACATGGCCTGCATTTGCTCATTCATCGCTTCACGGCCAGCAGACAGACGAACATAGGATTTTGGCATCATTATTCGTGCGATTGCGATAGTTCGAATAAATTCGAATGGTTCAAGATCCTCAACATTCTCCATCGGCGTACCTTTGACTTTAACTAACATATTGATTGGCACGCTTTCAGGATGCTGTTCCAAATTTGCCAATTGCACCAACAGACCTGAACGATCAGAAGCACTTTCGCCCATGCCGACTATTCCACCTGAGCACACATGCATCCCTGAACTGCGAACATTAGTCAAAGTATCGAGTCGATCCTGATAGGTACGAGTAGTGATCACATCACCATAATACTCAGGTGAGGTATCCAAATTGTGGTTATAATAATCTAGCCCCGCCTGTTGCAGGGCAATTGCCTGCTCGCGACTTAACATTCCTAAGGTCATACAGGTTTCCAAGCCAAGCTTTTTGACTTCCTTAACCATATCAATAACATATGGCATGTCACGATCACGCGGGTTACGCCAGGCAGCGCCCATACAAAAACGCGTTGAGCCAGCTTGTTTAGCTTCCTTGGCTCTTTCAATTACTTTTTCAATTTCCAACAAACGCTCTTTCTCAAGCCCCGTATCATAACGGGCGCTTTGAGGGCAATATTTACAATCTTCCGGACAGGCACCGGTTTTAATCGATAACAGTGTGCTAACTTGTACCTGATTAGGATCGAAATGCTGTCGGTGCACACATTGTGACTTAAACAATAGATCATTCAACGGCAATTGAAATAAGGTGTTAACCTCAGCCACTGTCCAATCGTGACGGAAGTTCTGTAATGAATTTACGGTAGTTTGTGCTGGTGCAGACATGTTTGATCCTTTACATCATATTTATACGAGCTTAGTCTATGTGCGATCTATACATTGTCAACTCAATTTGAATTACAATCTTTACAAGTGAGCATTTTTTGACCTCTAAAAGCCAAGCCAATTTAGCCTACGACCAACAACACATCTGGCATCCTTACACCTCGGCAGTTAATCCTCTTCCCTGTTACGAGGTAATAGGCGCTGATGGTGTATACATTCATCTGGCAACAGGAGAAAAGTTAGTCGATGGCGTTTCGTCATGGTGGACAGCAATCCATGGCTATAATCACCCCAAATTAAATCAAGCAGCAAAAGCACAAATTGACGCATTTTCCCATGTCATGTTTGGCGGTTTAACTCACCAACCCGCAGTGGATTTGTGCCGAAAACTGATCGAAATCACACCACCGGGATTAGATCGAGTATTTTTGGCAGACTCGGGCTCAGTGTCAGTGGAGGTGGCGATGAAAATGGCTCTGCAATATTGGGCATGTCAGGGAAACACAAGTAAACACAGATTTATCACTCCACGTAATGGTTATCACGGTGATACTTTCGCCGCAATGTCGGTCTGTGATCCGGTCAATGGTATGCACAGTTTATTTAGTGATGCTCTGGCCCAACAAATTTTTGCTCCAGCACCACAAACACGTTTTGACAAACGTTGGAATGAGGATGATATTAAACCTCTCGAAGATCTTATTATTGAACATCACAACGAATTAGCTGCACTGATCATTGAGCCAGTGGTACAAAATGCCGGGGGTATGCGGATTTATCATCCCGAATACCTAAAACGTTGCCGTCAGCTCTGTGATGATTACGGCCTATTATTAATCTGCGATGAAATAGCGACCGGTTTTGGTCGCACAGGAAAATTATTTGCATGTGAACACGCTGATATAAGCCCTGATATTATGTGTATAGGTAAGGCCTTAACCGGCGGTTACATGACTCTGGCCGCTACACTGTGCAGTGAAGATGTCGCTCTAGGTGTGTGTCAGGGCGAGCCGGGAGTATTTATGCACGGCCCAACCTATATGGGAAATCCGCTGGCATGTGCTGTGGCCAATGCAAGCTTAGATCTAATCGCCGAAAACAATTGGCAAACTCAGGTTGCCAATATCGAGAAACAGTTAAATGTTGAACTTGCTCCCTGCCTAAAACTTGATGGTGTCAGTGATGTACGCGTTTTAGGAGCAATAGGTGTGGTGGAATGTAAATCAGTGGTTGATGTGGCGCTGCTACAAA
>JBLHNW010000113.1:0-9420 GCA_047622205.1 Paraglaciecola sp. | reverse complement strand
CGTCATTCTGAGGTGGCATGGGCACAAGAGCGACAATTTTTCTATTTTCCTAACAACCCTCGCAGTTATTCGACGATACAAAGCCAAAAAAAAGATGGGCTTTAGGAGCTTTAGATGCAAATCAAGGATTCACGTAGAGCGTAATTTAAACCTCGATAACATGACTTGAAGGTTAGAAGCCTGCTGGGATAATTGCTCTGCAGCAGCAGAGCTTTCAAGTGCAGCATCATTATTTTGTTTGGTTACACCACCAATTTCTACCAATCCCTGATTGATTGATTCCGCGCCGATAGCTTGTTCATTGCTAGCAGCCGCAATTTCGGCTACCAGATCAGAACTCTTACTGATCATTTCGAAAATACTCTTCAAACTTTCCGCTGTCTCATTCGCGGTGGCACTGCCGTTTTCTGTTTTTGACACTGAGCCGGCAATTAATTTTGAGGTTTCTATTGCGGCATTGGTACTTCGAGCAGCAAGGCTGCGCACTTCATCCGCAACGACTGCAAAGCCGCGGCCTTGCTCTCCGGCTCGCGCTGCTTCGATTGCAGCATTGAGAGCCAACAAATTGGTCTGTGCAGCTATTTCATCAATAGTACTAATAAAACCAGATATTCTCTTACTGGCTTCAGATATTTCTGACATAGCCAATATCATTCCATTCATCTTTTCGCTTCCCTCGCTCGCAGCATTTTGGGCTTGAGCCGCCAATTCACTTGCTTGGTTAGCATTTTTTGCATTGCTGTTAATTTGATAGCTCAGTTCGGTCAACGAGCTTACTATGGTATCTAAGTGAGTTGATTGGCTTACAGCACCGGCAGACAGCGCTGAGCTTGTGGAAGAAACACTGCTACTACCTTGAGATATTTCATCGCTTATTACCCGAGTTTGGGTCAGCGTTTCATTTAAATTGTCGGTCATCTCTTTCAATGCGATTCCTAGAGTGTCTTTTTCCGATGCTAAACTTATGGTTTTATTTAATTCACCAGCGGCAATCATCTCAGCAAGGCCAATTTTTTCTCTCAGTGAAGCCACCATTATCTTCATTTGGGCAAATACCCCTGTGTCTTTACCATGACCTGCTAAGTCAATGGACAGATCTCCCTCTGCAACGTGTTGAGCAATTTTTGCGATATATACTGGTTCTCCACCCAACAGATCCATGATGTGTCGTGTCAGCGATATGGCAATCATTAATCCCATGGCGATGGCGAGTAGTGTGCCAAAAATAGTGAAATTAAGCACAATCGATTCAGTACTTAACAATGAGTCCATTCGCCCCGCCATCAACTCTTTTTCTCTGTCTTTGAAGGTTTTAATTTGCCCTCTAAATTTATCGAAGTACTGCTTACCCTTTGCCTGACCCACCATAGATGTTACGTCGTCCATGGTTTTTGTATTACCCACCTGACGTCGCAAGCTAATCTGATTTTCAACGACTCTCGTGATCCAGTTAGTTATTGTGGAATCAATTTCGCTTAATAGCGCGACTTGGGAAGGGTTATCTGACACGGTTTCTGAAAGCCCATTGAGCAAAGTACGAAAACGCTCTTTACCATCGGTATAGGGGGCAAGAAATTGTTCTTGCCCGGCAAGTAAGAAGCCTCTCATTCCGGTTTGCATGTCCACAGCCGCAGCCTCTATTTGAGACGCAGTATCGAGCACATTGTGAGTATGATCCACCCAACCAAATTCTGCCGATAGTGACTTGACACTGATATAAACTACCAGTGCGATAATGGACATCAAGGATAAAATTACACCATATCCAGAGAGTAATTTTGCTCTAAAACTTAAATTTGTTAAAATATTATTTTGCATTTAATAACCTACTTCGACTTATTAATTACTTAGTAAATACTTATTGATAACAGAACCACCTGACTGATACGTATAAGTACCACAAGTTGGAACAACAGAAATTAGTTTATTTTGTACATGACCTTTAGTCGAGGAAAAATTTTGCCGACCTCAGACACCTAGCTACGAATTTTCACTTTAAATTATTAATACAAATACTCAGGCTTTGTGGCGTTTTACATAGACACCCATTGTAAATGTTTGCTTTAATTACAATGGGTGTCTTAGCTATTATCTTCTTTAAACATAAGTTTGAACTGTTAGTCTGACTACAATTAATTTATCGCCTTTAACTATTCAGGAAATTCCTTTTGACGCTAAATCGAAAAAAGTCTCACATTATCATTATAGGTGCTAATTTCGCCGGCCTTTCTGCCGCAAGTAAGCTAAGTAAATGCCACGAGGTAACAGTGATTGACAGCAAACAGGATTTTCAGTGGACACCAAATATCCATGAAATTTTGTCAGACGTTAAAAAAGAAACTAGCCTCAGCTTAAATCTAGAAACCATCATCACAAGATTAGGGCAGCGCTTTATTAACCAGACGGTTTCTAGCATTGACGGTGATTTACAAACTATCACCCTAGATGACAAACAAACACTTAATTACGATGTATTGTTGATTGCATCTGGTCATACACGGTCAAACTATGACATTAAAGGCGCTAACAAATATGCTTATGGATTTCGCACTGCTGATGATGTAATACAAATACATAACGACATTGAAGCAGTCCTTAATACCAACAAACGCCCAGTTAATATCAATATAATTGGTGGTGGATTTACCGGCATAGAAGTTTTGGGTGAACTATTACGTAAATACGCAACAAACAAGCAACTGCACTTTAATGTCATCGACAGCGCCTCAAGATTAGTACAGGCCCTGCCAGAAAAATTATCAGATGACATTTTAAGCCAATGCAAAAACTATCAACTTAGCTTTCATTTCAACAAAAAAATCACTGAAGTTAATAAATCTAGCATTCATTTCAATGACAAAACATCAATCGAGTCGGACTTAACAATTTGGTCTGCGGGCACCAAACTGCCTGACTATCTTGACAACATCAAGACACAAGCGAGCTCTAGTGGGCTAGCGGTTAATGCTTGTTTACAAACTATAGAATTTAGCAATATTTTTGTCGCCGGTGATTCTGCCACGCTACCAAAACCACTAGTCAAACAAGCCAGCATAGCCTTAGATATGGGACTCCATTCAGCTATTAATATTAATCGCTTTTGCGCTAAAAAATATTTGAAACCGTTTAAAGTCAGCAGGAAACCGATACTGCTCTCTCTGGGTGATATCAACACTTACTTCATACAAGGCAAGGTAGTTTTAGCCAGCCCCGTTCTAGCCGCAGCTAAAGAAGCGGTGTATCAGCTTTATATGGCACGCCTATCAACACTACTGCCGTTAGAGCAAAGCGTTTTAGGTATCGCGGGCAGAATCACTCTATCCACTGAGAAGCTATTACTGGCCGAAATTTTAAAGTTAAGACCCAGAATATTACTAGGGCGCAGTAAGGTTTTATAAGAGTATTAATCATCACATTTTGATAAGTACTTATGCCTAACCTGATCAATAAAACGCCCCACAAATGTGAGGCTGTTAATTTTTTTGAATTAGTGCTTTACCTCAACTTAAGTTGAGAGTTTATTATGTGCCCATGTTCAACTCTGGGTAAAAACATGAAATCGATAGTAGAGCGAGGCTTGATTGGTCTTTCAAATGCAGGTGTGCTAAACGGAGGTAATTGGTTTGTCGGACACTTTGGTGCAGAGGTATTGTCTCTTGCGTTTATGCTTTCAAATAAGCGTATAGAAAAAAGTGCCGAATCTCTAGTGTTCGAGCGCATTGAGAAGGTTTTAAATACCCACTCTCAACTTTTCGAAACACCGTTGGCCCTAAAGAGCGCTGTAAAATCACTTAAATTAGAAGATTTTGAAAAAAAAGTAGAAAATAGTATTTCAAATCTGTGCGTCGATGGTCATCACACTATTTACTCTGCTTTGGCCTTGCGTGGTTTATCGGAATATCCTGAGTTAGCTCGCCCTGAAATTATTCATGGCTTAATCGCCCTATTAGATGCCTGCGAAGCAACGGGTTTTGATCGCTACTATGGTTTAGAACATACGTCTTTTGCAGACGAAAATCTAATTGAAAAATTTACGTTTAATTCACCACTGACAGCGGTCGAAGTAGCATTTTCTCAACACAGTGAAGTAATTACTGATCGTGAAGTCGACGGGGCGTTTTATTTTTTCTCGGGAAGTCGCTTACATTTGGTAACTCACGCTCAGGCCTTATTAGAGTTACATCAACTTGGCTATACCAAGCTGGCAAAAATAGGCTTGTCTGGCTTTACTAAACATTGCATTTGCGTTGATGCTAGTGCCGTACCACGAGGGGCGGAACCATACAAAGCGAAACAGAAGCTTGATCCAAGGCAAGTAGGTTTTTGGCAGCGTGCTAAAACAAATCCCCACCAGGGTAAGCTCGCTTATGCAGTGCTAGAGATTTTTTCTGCCTTACCCCAAGCTAGCGAAGAAAAAGCTCTTAAAGATTTATCGGCCTATTGGGAGTTCTACGAATAATGCGCTTTATATGGACACCCATTGTAAATATCATCAAATGATTCTAAATATTTGATTGAATTACCATGGGTGTCTACGTAATTCACGTAATTCTCACATAGCCTAACCCCTGCAAAGTCGATGCATGTTGAATAGATCTGGCATGTGGTTTAGTCTTATATACTCTTTCAGAACAAGCCAAAATAGACGTAATCAATTTTGTCGGCATGACTTCATTGAAACGATTGCTGGCGTTATTGAAACTTACTCATCTCGTTAATGCGCCTGATACTGGAGCTGCTCATATAGCAGTGACAGCTGGGACGGCAGTTATAGGGCTGTTTGATTTAATTGAAGCTAGTAGGTGGCGCTATTATAGAACAATGCAGTATCTCCTTTATTCCCTGGATAACTGACTGTGACTTTTTGTCAGGAATGACAATAGAGTTTGCAGGTATGTTTATTGAATTGATCATTATTTTTGGCGGCTTTGAGGCACTTCGTCGACGTCGTGAATACAAAAAGTATAAAAAGCTAAGAGAGAACACTCGTCAGTTGTTTTCAAAATATTCACGTAATATTGTTACAGAGTTAAAAAGTGGGATTGAGCTTTTAGAGCAATTAAAAAATGCAGAACAACAGCAGATTCAAAATTCCATTGCCAATAATCCTTTTCAACAGGTGCAAGAATTATATGCAAACTTTAGTCGAGACTTATTTGATCGCTATCACCTCTTAGATCTACATACCATTCACATTGGTGAACTGGTGTTAAGTCAGGTGGAAGAGTTAATGGCTATATGGTGTATTGCCAAAATGATTGATGCTGACAGTGAATTAAGTTGGAAGGCCAATACCAAAGAATTATTTATTAAAAGTCTAAGCGATGATAAGACAAAAATAGAAGATATCACGGCTGAAATATCGTTAATAAAAACGATTTTATCTTCAATCAAGTTTCGCCATTTGAACTTTACTAAGGCGTCTAAACTGATAGCTAGCAAAATTAAACAAGTGGAGAAAAAAGCCGCTCAAAATGTGTGATGGATATAATGCTATTTTGATGTTTTGGTTATATACCTATGCTCCATTAAACAGGACAATGATGTCAACACACCTTACTTTCATCGATTAACTCACAATGTTTTCCCATTCATGGGATTTTCATCAAATTTAATTTTCCCATTTCAGGGAAAGTTAAATTTCCTTAACATAAAAATTGCAATTTATTCATAAAAATCAATTGGATATCTAATTGGCACGTAGTCTGCAATATTAATTTCAAGTAAACGAAATTATGTACAGCGGAGCACACCCTTGGATATATCGCGAAAAAAAGCTCAGAGCTCATTATTGAGACGCTATTGGCCCTGGGCTATCGGCCTGGCAATTGTGGGTGTCGCACTTAACTACTTGTGGTTCCTGTCTCAGGCAGATTTCAGTATTGACGCAGAAAGTATTGTTTATGATGAAGTAAAACGCGGTGAATTCTCAGTCAGTGTCAGAGGAAGCGGTGTTCTGGTGCCTGACAATGTTCAATGGCTGTCAGCAAGTGTTGAGGCAAGAGTAGAACGGGTTGTGGTTAAGCCAGGAACATTAGTGAAACGCGGAGATTTAATTGTTGAATTAAGCAATCCGCAACTTCTGCAATTGTTAGAAGAAACCCAATGGGAACTAGAAGCCAGAGTAGCTGAAGCTACTGCCAGTGAGGTGGTACAAAAATCTGTATTTCTGATGCAAAAAGCAGCAATGTTAAACGCTAAGCTTGATTATGAAAGCAGTAAACTAAAGCTAGAAGCACACACCCAACTGCTAAACAGGAGTTCAGGTGTAGTGTCAAAAATAGACTATGAGCAAACTCGATTGGAGACTATTCAATCAAAGCAACGTTGGGATATTCAGCAAGAAGTACTATCAACCATGCAAGAGAGTATCGAAGCACAAAAAAATGCTCGTACTGCGCGCTTGAATAAAATGCGCAAAGAGTTAGAGCGAGCACAACAACAGGTTGAAAACCTGAGAATAGTTGCCTCAATCGATAGTGTCGTGCAAGAAGTACCGGTTGAGCCGGGTCAACGCATTGCTATGGGCGGAAATATTGCCAGACTCGCCCAACAGGACTCACTGATTGCAGAAATTAATGTCCCTGAACTTGAAATTCGCAATGTTGCTATCGGCCAAACAGTGATTATCGACACCCGTAACAATAAAGTCACTGGCCGTGTATCCCGTGTTGATCCTGCAGTGGTCAATGGCTACGTGCAAGTAGACGTAGAATTCATCGGTAAATTGCCCTTAGATGCCCGACCGGATCTCGCAGTTGAGGGAGAAATTAAAATTGCCGAAATTTCTGACACCCTATTTGTCAATCGCCCTCTTTTTGCCCAAAGCCAACGCGAGACAGCCGTCTACAAAATTAGTCAGGATGGTCACTTTGCTGAACGTGTAATGGTAACAATGGGCAAAGGTTCGATAAACCAAATTCAAGTGATAAGTGGTTTGTTATCAGGGGACAAAATCATCATTTCTGATCCCAGTAGTTGGGATAGTTATCAAAAAATTCGCATTAACTAAATACAATAGTGAAAGGAAACAATTATGAGCACAGTATTAATTAAACTAGACAACATCGAAAAAATATTCTACACCGAAGCAGTGGAAACACACGCTCTTAGTAATATTTCACTGACTATCGATAAAGGAGAGTATGTCTCAATTTCTGGACCTTCTGGGTGCGGGAAATCGACTCTTCTTTCATTGTTGGGATTATTGGATACCAACACCAGTGGTAAATATCATTTAGCCACACATGATGTGTCAGATATCTCAAAATCGGAACGGGCGCGTATTCGCAACATGGAGATAGGGTTTATTTTTCAATCATTTAATTTAATTAGTGACCTAAATGTTGAAGAAAATGTTGATCTTCCACTGAGTTATCGCAAAGACTTAAGTAAAAGCCAACGTCAGGCTTTGGTGCAGGATGCGTTAGCCAAAGTCGACATGTCGCATCGAGGCAAACATTTTCCCTCGCAATTATCTGGCGGACAGCAGCAAAGAGTGGCAGTTGCCCGTGCTATTGCCGGCAACCCCTCAATCATTTTAGCCGATGAGCCTACCGGAAACTTGGATTCAAAAAATGCACAATCAGTCATGGATTTGCTCGACAAACTACACAGTGAAGGTGCAACAATTTGTATGGTCACACATGATCCTAGATCAGCAGAAAAGGCTCATCGCAACATAACAATCCTTGATGGTCAGGTAATATCAGACCAACCTAATATAATTCATGACCAGCAAAGTCTGGTTGGTTAAGGGGTATACAAAATGATTATTCAAGATTTCAACTACGCTTTGAGATTATTAGCTAAAAAACCCGGTTTTACTGCTTTAACTACCTTGGTTATGGCCGCGGGTATTGGCCTCAGTGTTTACATGTTTTCGTTTTTTAACACGGTACTTTACAAAGATTTACCTTTCCAAGATGGCGATTCAATAGTCTTGATCAGCAGCTCAGAAAATGGAAAAAGGGATGCTGATAGTATAAATCTGCTCGATTACGATGAAGTAAGAAACAGCGTCCAAGGCCTGTCTGAATTTGGCGCCTACCAAAACGCTAGTGTCAATGTCTCGAGCAGAGATGGAGCGCGGCGCTACAAAGCAATTTATGCAAAAGCCAATATTTTCGCAATAACCCGCACCAAAGCCATTGTCGGTCGTGAGTTCAGCCCAACTGACAACCTAAATGGTGCCGAACCTGTGACGGTTATTGGCTATAATATTTGGCAAAATCAATTTGGCGGAGAGCAAAATGTAATTGATCAATCATTACAAATCAATGGCAGCAATCACCGTATTATTGGGGTAATGCCTCAGGGCTATCTTTTCCCAAATACAGCTCAGTTGTGGCTTCCCTTGCAAGTTGATGATAATCAACTTACCCGGGAAACAGCGCAAATTGTGCACGGCATTGCACACATAAATGACAACTCTACAGTGGCGGAAGTTAACCAGCAGTTGCAAGTAGTCATGCAGCGCCTGGAACTAAAATACCCCAATACAAATAGTGGCATCAGTGCCTATATCACCTCTATTCCTGGAAAAGGAGTGGGGGATGCCCATGCAGTGATTTACTCCATGCATATAGTGGCGATGCTAATTCTGTTGCTGGCATCGATTAATGTGGGTAATTTATTATTGTCACGAGCCGTTGAGCGCGGCAAAGAAACTGCTATTCGGGTTGCACTTGGTGCCCCTCGGTCACGTCTCATCAGTCAAATGTTATGGGAAAGTATCATCATTTGCACTGCTGGCGGAATTATAGGTTTACTAGTACTGGCATGGGGTTTAGAAATCACTAAAACCATTACTGCAACGTTTTTTGTCGACCCGCCGGCTTTTTGGTGGACGTTTGGCATTGACGCTTACACCATGAAACTTTTCTTTACGATATTGATAAGTACCATTTTAGTCACTGGATTATTACCCGCCTGGAAAAACTCCGGAGGGGACTTCAATAGCGTGCTGCGTGACGGCACCCGGGGAGCCTTAGGCAAAAAAGCGGGAAGATTGAATCGCGTATTAGTCATCAGTGAAATATTTATCTCTATGACAGTATTGATTGCGGCCGGTGTTATGGTAGTTGCGGCCTATATTCAAAGTCATGAAGATATAGGCGCTGATATCCAAAACACTTTAATCGCTAAGATACTGTTATCAGACGACAACTATGTGTCTGGTGAGAAAAAGGTTCAATTTGCGCAAACCTTACAAACCAGTTTAGCTAAAGGTGTTGGCATTAAAGACGTTATGATCTCTTCAACTTTGCCAGGTGATTGGAGCCGTCGAACAAACTTTTTGTTAGCAGGTAATGAGTACACTAAAGACAACAATACCAGTTATCCCAGAGCCAACTACATTGCAATAATGCCAGGAGCTTTAGGCACATTAGGTGTGGAGCTAAAACAAGGTCGCTACTT